>NZ_JBHUXV010000016.1:85381-128017 GCF_042669125.1 Streptomyces sp. NPDC057253
GTTCCGGTCTCCGGCCCCGCGCCGGCCCCCCCCCCCCCCCCCCGCACCCCCGCCCCCCCGCCCCCCCCCGGCGCGCGGGGCCCCCCGCGCCCGGCCCCCCCACCCCTCTGGTCTTGCAGCCCGCAGGACTCCCGCCATGCCGGGCGGGACCGTGACCAGCATGGAGAGGACTGGTCATGAACGCTCTGACCACACCTGCCGTGGCCACCCTGTACGACGCGCTGTTCCTGAAGGGCGGGTTCACGATCGTGACTCGACCTGACGGCAGTGCGTATGTCCCAACCGACGGCTACGCAGTGAGCATCACCGCAAGTCAGCACACGCTCTCGGCTGCTGCGCCGTTCAAGGAGTTCGTGGAACTGGTGCGCAGCGTCACGGGTCGATATGAGGACGCCAACGGACTGGGAGGTTGGCTGTCCGAAGGCCTGATCTACATCGACCCGGTTGAGGTCGTCCACGACCAGGAAACGGCCACCTTGGTCGGGAAGCAACGACAGCAACTGGCGATCTTCGACCTGGCAGCAGGCACGGAGATCGCGTTATGAACACCGGTGCACCGAAGGTGTACCCGGTCGCAAGGTGAGCCATAAGGCGGCCGCGCAGCTGCCGTCGGACGGACTGGAGGGGCCGGGCAGCTCCGGCTCCCCTTTCCGTGGATGAGGGCCCCAAGCCCGCCCACGGGGATGCCGCCCCGTGGCGTCCGCATCTCGACGCGGACGCCTGGCGCCTTGGTGGCCCTCACAGTCCCGGTCTTTGGAGAGGACAGGACTATGCCCAAGTTTGCCACGCAATCAAGGGTCGCGCGAAGGGCATGGGCCGCGTGCGAACTGTGCGGGCCCTACGGCATGTTGTACGCCTCCACCGCGGGTGGTTGCGTCGCCGGGTGGCTTCCCGAGCGCTGCGGCCGCCGCCGTCGGCGGCCCGCGTCGCACGACATCAGCCCCAATGCCTGCTCGTCGAAGCCGGCGTGATCATGAGCTACACGATCGAGATCACCCGCCACGTCGTGAGCTACCGCACTCGTACTGGCGTCTCCCCGCCCGGGGGACCATGCGGCGGCGAGTGGCTTGACGGCGACTTCCGGACGATCGAGCCGCCGTCGACGACTCACGAGTCGTACGGCGGGTGGGGCGCGGACGAGGTGCCGACGTGATCATCTGGGCGATCGACGCGATCGATCGGACCGGCGTGACCGAGTCGTCCGGAGACACCGCTCCCGAGCACGCCTGGCTCAGCGGCCGGTACGAGGACCCCTACGAAGGCGACAGCAAGGTCACAGAGACCTCCGCGCGGCTCACCGGCGATTGGTCGCCGCACCAGTGGGCCGACGTCTTCCGCACGGTCAACTGCATCTGACTCGCCCTCCGCCGAACTCCGGCCAGTCTGCCCGACGCGCTGGTCGGTTCAGATTCCTAGACCTTCGCACCAGTACGTCGCGGCTGACGAGGTCTGATCCGGAAACGGCTTGGCCACCTCAAGAGAAGGAAGAGTTGATGATGAACGAGCTGTACGACATCAAGGTCGGTCGCCGTGTCCGCCACGTGGATGGCGACGGCAGAGCCGGGATCGTCAAGCGGTTCTACGCCTACCCCTTGGTGACGGTCGAGTGGGAGAGCACAGGGCGTGAGTCGACCGAGAACATGGCCTATCTCCTTCCCGTGTTCCACAGGATCACGGTGTACGAGGTGACGACCGGCAGAGGGCACGCCCTCCGGATCGTGGCGCATGTCGACAACGATTTCCAGGGCGAACGCGTCGTGATCGAGAAGTGGCTCACACCGGCCAGGGCACCAGACGGCTCCCCCGAGCACCCCCTCGGGACTCTCACGTACCGACGAATCTGCGGCCCGGACGACTCCGTCGAGGAGTTGGAACCCGAGCGCGTCGTGGCCGAGGGCGAGCTCTACCCGGACGTCGCCGCACTCCTCTGACGGTTTGCCGGACAGCCGCCGAGAAGCCGCAATCCACCTGCTCGCTCGGAGGGAGGTACATCATGATCTCCGCCAACGCATCGGAGGAGACCCGCGAGCAGTACATATCCAACGTCCTCGCCACCTGGCGGGCCGCCACTCCGGAGCAACTGGAGCGAGGGCGTACCTGGTACCGCACTGCCCACGATCTGGCATCGCTGATTTCCGACGGCGACCCGCGTGCTGGTGCCGGCGTGATCGCCGCCCTGTCTGCCAACAAGTCCTGGTCGGAGAACACCCGGTTGGCACATCGGGCATACGAATTCGGCGTGCCAACCGGCCACTTCCAGGACGCACTGACCAAGGTCACCAGGATCATGGCCGGGGCGGACCCCGCGGAGGTTCTGCCCATGGAGCGCAAGACGGGGATGTTCTTCCGCTGCATCGCGAATCCGTGCGACCCGGACGCGGTCGTGGTTGACCGCCATGCCCACGACATCGCGGTCGGCGAGATCTACGGGCAACGCGACCGGGGACTCAGCAGTGCCCGCCGGTACGCGCTTCTGGCGCACTGCTACCGCGAAGCCGCCTTACGCCTCGGAGAGCTCCCCAGCACGGTGCAGTCCGTCACATGGGTCGTCCACACGGAACGTATCGCGAGCGCTGGTCGTCGCGGTCGTCGAATTTGACCTTGCGCGCTGGCAGTGCAACTCCGTGCGAGACAAAAGAGTTTGGCGCTGATCGGTAATTGGGCACCTCCGCGCACCGTATTTGAGTAGGTGGGCGCCGAACGTGCTGCCCCCCAAGCCCCCAGGCACTCTCGTACCTCTCCCCAGTTCGGGGGTGCCTGGGCCCATCTTCCCACTCTGGTTGCGTAGCTCAGTTGGTAGAGCGCCGGTCTTATAAGCCGTTGAGGTCGCGGGTTCGAGCCCCGCCGCAACCACTGGGTGGCCCCTCGTGGGCTATCTCCACCAAACAAATGAACAAGGAGAAGATTAATGGCGAGTGACGTCAATACCGCTTTCGCGCGCGAAAAGAGCGACCAGCTCGAAGCCGCGCGTGCGGAAGCCCGCGCCTTTCAGGACCGCATCGATCGGGGCGACATCGCACCGATTGGAGGTGATCGCTACCGCGTCATGACCGGCTGGGACGCGGGGGAGACCTTCACCGTGCAACGGGACGCCGAAGGGCGGATCGAGGAGCTTCTCGCCCAGCACGGGCTGGACACCACATCCGGGGGTGCCGCCCTGTACACGAGCACCCCGGCATGGCATGGTCTGGGCGCCGTGATCCCCGGCGGCATCACGGAAGTCGATGAGGTGCTCAAACTGGGCCGCATCGACTGGGCAGTTGACAAGAGGCCGGTCCTGTACGAATGGGACGACGGCATCCGCGCCGCCGACGATCGCTATGTAACCGTCCGCAGAGATACCGGTGGCGCCCTCGGCACAGTGGGAGGACGCTACGAGATCTTTCAGAACGAGCGCATTTTCCAGTTCCTACAGGATTTGGTGCAGCGCTACGACGCCGTCTGGGAGTCGGCCGGCGCGCTGCGCGGAGGCCGGAAGGTCTTCGTGACCATGCGGATACCCCACTCGATCGTCATTGACCGCGGTGGCCTCGATGACGAGATCGTCCTCTTCCTCGCCGCGATCAACTCCCACGACGGGACCTCCGCGGCCGAGTCCGTCGTCACGCCCTGGCGGATCGCGTGTGGCAACACCGAGCGCTTCGCGATCCGAGATGCCGTCCACCGTTGGGGCATTCGGCATACCAAGGGGGGTCTGACCACGCTGTCCGAAGCCCGCCGCAGCCTCGGTCTGACGATGGCCTACGCGAAAAAGTTCGAGGCCGAGGAGAACAGGCTCGTTCAGACCGGCCTGATGGTCGACGACTTCCACAAGCTGATCGACACCCTCTGGACAGTCGACGAGGACGCCGCCGACCGAGCCAGGACCGCCGCCTGCAAGCGGCACGAGGAACTGGACGGGATGTTCCGCGACCAGGCCGGGCAGCTGGGGCGCAACGCCTACGCGGCCGAGCGGACCATCACCGACTACCTCGACCATCGGATGAGGGTCGTCCCCCGCACCCTGAGTGAGGAACTGGCCCGCGCCCAAAGGTCGTTGGAAGGCGGCACCGACGATCTGAAATCCAAGGCTCACCGGGAGCTGCTTGTCCTGACGCGTTGAGATCGGCTCGAATCCAGTGCTCCCGCTCAACTCCAAAGACACTCACCCACGGAGGAGTTCCTCATGCAGACCTACACGTTCGTCCTCGATCAACCTCGACACCAGGACATTGCCAGGCCGGCTTTCGTGGTCGCTGAGGGCGACACCGCGGAGCTGGCCGAGATACGGGCCAGGGACCACCTCAGAGAGATCATCAAGACCGTGCATGGCTTCCGTCGCACATTGATCTTCAAGGGGGTTCCTCTCACGTCCCCAGATATCGACGGCGGGGCCTGGATCGACGCCCGAGACTGATCGGCTTGCTGAGTGACCGCGTTAGGCCAGGAGAGGCTTCAGCCTCGGCGTGGTGAGGCACCGTACGGTCGAGACCCCTTTGATAGCTCACCCGAACCAAGCTCCGGTAGCGGCTTCGTCTGCATTCCCCGCCACCGGTCCCGCCCCCTAGCGGGCGGAGCGGCCCTGGTGGCCGTGTCTGCCGGGTGGGTTGAGCGCTGTGCGGTTCATGGCCTGTCGCCGTGGGGCGTGGCGGATGAGCTGTGGGAGCGGATTGAGCCGCTACTTCCGAAGAAGGAACGACGGTTCCGGCATCCGGGCCAAAAGCCTTTGCCGGACCGGCAGGTGGTGTGCGGGACCTTCTAGTGCTCCGCACCGGGACTCAGCGGGATTACCTGCCCGGCAAGCTGGGCTTCGGCTCGGTCATGACGCGCTGGCGGCGCGCCTGCGGGACTGGAACGAGGTCGGCGTCTGGAGCGTCTGCATGAACTGCTCCTGGCCGAGCTGAGCGCAGCCGCTCGGCTGGACTGTTCCCGCCGACCCCGACGCGGCGGCCTGGGGTCACCTGGTGGCGGCGATGGCCATGCGCCCGCTGCCGCACCTGCGCTCCAACTGGGCCCTGCCCGGCGGTCAACTGGGGGTCTCGCCGTTGAACGCAGCGCCCAGCTTCACCTCTGCCCAACGGGCGTCCGTTTGCGGAACTACTCCGCCGCCAGCTCGCCAAGACTTGACGCACAGCCAGAGACTGCACTTGCCATCCTTGGTGACCATGGTCATCTCGCCAGACTCTGCGAATTTCGGCAGCTTCGGGCGGGGATTTCCTTGCGGGTCCGCCCCGAAGGCTACCTCTCTGGGTACGAGCCGGATCTGTCCGCGCTCCTGGGATTTCGCGGTGATACCCGGACCTTTGAAGGCGATGAAGCTTCCGCCGACGCCCTCTTCGCTCCATCCGACGACACCCTCGTCTTTGTGCCCCAAGCCGAGGACTCCGTACCCAAACCCGTGTCCCGGCAGAGAGACCTCTCCTACGACACCAGCTGCTGTTTTCAGCTTGAGCTGAGGATCCGTGTCAACTGCAGCCACATTGGCTGTTGCTCCCCAGACGCCGGCAGAGGCGGCAACTACGAAGTGCGATGAAGATGGAGGGGATTGCTCGACGTCGTCGAAAATTCCCACGACCCCACGTGCGCCGAAAGCCCATCCCCTTCCGACCACTCCATTACCTGTATGGCTCTGGCCGAAGACTCCGTGACCTGAGCCATTTGTCTCCCCGACTACGCCGTTGCCGTTAACGTCGTTTCCGCCGTAGACCCCGGGGATCCCGTCCTGTTGCGACTTGCCAACGAGGTTGTCCGCCATGGTCCCGTCATTCCTTTCTGCGGGTATCCCCCATTTCTTCGGTACGGCCGCAAGCAGCCGTCGGTTCGCCGTCGGCCGGGGATGTGTCCCTGCCACCAGTATCGGACCTAACTGGCCCCGTCGCACCCGGAGGCTGTCGGCGGTGCGGAGGAACCAGTGCGGGCGGCACGAGCTCCAAGGTCTTTGACGGGGGTGGGAGTTA
Organism: Streptomyces sp. NPDC057253; assembly: GCF_042669125.1. Taxonomy (NCBI): domain Bacteria; kingdom Bacillati; phylum Actinomycetota; class Actinomycetes; order Kitasatosporales; family Streptomycetaceae; genus Streptomyces; species Streptomyces sp. NPDC057253. The sequence continues at coordinate 91,318 of NZ_JBHUXV010000016.1, forward strand.
TCTCGTGAGGGCCAGGCTGTGCAGCCGGACGATGCTGAGCATGGCGGTGTGAACGCCCCCGCGTTTTAGACGGCAACCGCGAAGGGTCTTCCAGCCTTCATCTGCGTGAAGGCATGCTCGGCCTCGACGCGCGGATGGTGCCGTGGTGCGCCGGCGAGCTGCTACTGCCCGTAAACCCGGAGCAGCCGCCCACCGTGAGCTGCTCAACCGGGACAGGCTGCCCGGCCCTCGTGCCCCATGGTGAGCTCGGTCGGCGCGTGTGGGGTGGCACGAGTTGTCAGCTCTGGTGGTTGCGCTCAAAGCAACGGAGTTGCGGGCCGAACGAGCACAGGCCGCATAACGCCACCGCCCTCAACTGTCGTGCAAATAGCCTTACTCGATGTTTTCCCAATGGCTAGCTCTCATGAGAATGGAGGGAATTTCGTGGTGTCGTTTGCGCTTGATGAGGAGAAGGTGTTCTCTTGGCTTACTGAAATCGTGATTGACTATGAATTTTCCAGAGCATTTGACGAGGAAATTCAAAGCCGCAGTGGGGTGTTGCCGCCGCCGATTGGGATGGACTGGCAGCCCATTGAGCCCGGACGGGAAGACGATGTCTATCTACTGGTCCGTGCGGCGCAAGATGCGGACGTGATCACGAGTACAGAAGGGATGGTCATCACTTTCGAGTTCATCGACGACGGAGACAGGGGGTTCTTCCGGTGGATGCTGGACGTCGTCGCGCCGACCCCGCTCAAGCTGGCGACGCCGTCCGAAGGGATGCCGATGCTCGCGGAGTCGGACGTGTTCGGAGTCGAAGTGGCAGTGGTCATCCTGCGGGAGGCCGTCCAGGCGGCTAACCTCCTCGTGCAGCAGCTGTTGGAACACGTCGCGGCCAGGAAGACGCCAGGCCACAGCAGCTGATGGCCGTGCCGAAACACCTTCGGGCGTTCCGAGTGCGGGAGACTGCCGGAGAGCCTGGAGGTCGGACCCTTGCAGATCGACTTGAGCGCGGTACGGGAGACGGTGAGGGAACTTGCCGAACGGCTGGAGGAGCTCGACGGCACGGAGGTCGACGAAGCGCCGACGCGAGCCGGCGCCCGTCAGCGCACCGAAGTCAGCCGTAACCTCCAGTACCTCGCCCACCTCGGAAGCAAGAGCTCAGTGGACGTCATGGATGCCTTCTACGCGTTCAGGCAGTGGGACGGCGACCGACCGACCGGCAGGCGGGCATCGGATGAACCGCGCGACTGAGGCTCTGCTGCGTGAGGTCACGCGCCGACTTGAGCGGGCCGTCCACGAAAGGGACTGTCCGGCGATCGTTGCGCTACAAGGGGACCGGACCCTGGTGCTCTCCGACTACGACTACCTGCAGGACGACCCGACCGCCCACGCCTTCGAGCGCCGTGCAGCGGAAAGGGCACATGAGATCGAGGCCGTCCGATTCGCCTTCGCTGTTCCCCAGGTGTGGCTCTGGACCTCGGAAGCCGTGTACGGCCGAGCAGTTGCCAACCTGCCTCTGCGGGAAGGCGAGCAGGAACTAATCGCCTGGATGGGGTTCGATGAGGCTGACGGTGTGGACTACGGCTACTTGCCGTATGCACGCCGCCCGAGCGGTGACCCTGTCTTCGACGACGGCGACCACACGGTGATCGCGGTGCCTGCTCAGCCGTACGACAACTACCCAGGCCTCCACTTGCTCCATGCCCTGACGCAGGACTGACGTGGGCAATGGGAGGAACTAAGGCTGACGGAAAGCGGCCGGTCTGGTCGCGCCCGCATAGTCGTTCCCTGTGTACAGATATGGCTCGATCCGGATCTTGGTGCCCGGCCTGGGCGCGTCGATCATCTGTCCGCCTCCGATGTAGAGGCCGACGTGGTGGATGCCCTTGTCGGGGATACCGTAGAAGACCAGGTCTCCGGGCCGGAGTTGCTCCTCGGTGGGTATGTGAGGACCGAGGTCGTACTGCGATTGTGCGGTGCGGGGCAGGGAGATCCCGGCTGCGGCGTAGGCAGCCTTCGTCAGGCCGGAGCAGTCGAAGCCCGAGTCGCCGGTTTCCGGTCCGTCGCCGCCCCATTCATAGGGGAGCCCGAGTTGCCCCTGGGCGTAGTTGATTGCCTGAAGGGTGGTTGAGGTGGGGTTGGTGTCCGCTCCGAAGGCTGTGCCGCCGGCGTAGGACTGCGCTTGGGCGAGGACTTCCGAGACGTACCAGTCAGCGTGGTTGTAGGCCTTGATGGCGCGGGGGACGTCGCCCTCCCGGGCGCCGGAGTCGCAGAGGTACGCGGCCGCGGCGTAGATCGCGTCATGGGCGTCGTACGGCGAGGCCGCCGTCGCACCCTCGCTCGGGGGCGAATGCCGGGTGACGACCGACTGGAAGGTGGCTGGCAAGAACTGCATGGGACCACGGGCCCCGGCTTCGTTGCTGCCGCTGTGGACGCCAGGGAGTCCCGAACGGCCGTGATCGGACTCGACCTTGCCGATCGCGGCCAGCACGGTCCAGCTCAGGCCGGGGCAGGTGGTGGACGCCTCCATGTACAAGGACAGGAAGTCGAGCGGGATGTCCGAGAGGGCGGCCGCGCTGGGCTGCGTCGTGCTGTTGCCGAAGGAGGAGAGCATGCCTCCCGCTCCGGCTGCGCCAATAACTGTGATCGTCAGGAGAAGTCCGAGTACCGCCGCCGTGACCCTCCCCATGCCAAATCACCGCCTTGCACGTCGAGGCGAGGCGGGCGGTGGGACCGGTGGTGCGGGCGGAAGCCCGTTGGAGGGATTCGGGTCGAGTGAGTGCGTGGGGTCGAGCGGCGGTAAGTGGGGCCAGGCGATCGGGAGTTCGGTGAGGCGGAGCCTCCGGGACGTAGGTCGCCGGACGTCGAGCGGCTGCCAACACACGTTGGCGGGGTAGTGGAGGTCTGCGCTGGAGGTGGCCAGGGGGACCAGCGACGGGTCGTCGAGGTCGGCCAGGGCCGTGGTGAGGGCGTGGCGGACGTGGGTCTCGCGGTTGGCGGTGGGCATCCAGAGCAGGACGGGTGTGGTGATCCCCGTTGTTGTGGCCAGCTTGGCGTAACCGGTGAGTTTTCGGGCGACGCGCTCGGGGCGTTCGGTGCCGAAGTCGAACTCCAGGAACCATTCGAGGGCAGCGTGGCAGTTTTCGTCCTGCCAGATGCCATAGGCGTCGGGTCGGACGATGTCCCCGAAATGCCGTGTGCAGCGGCACTCCGACCACCAGGTGGTGAGGTGTCCAGATGCGTCAGCTCGGCGAGAGTGCGCGACGAGGCTGCTGAAGAAGCCGTTGGTGCCCACGGTGTGGGCCAGATGGAGAGAGTAGGCGATGCCGAGTGCTCGGTCGTGCCGGTAGCCCACTTCGCGTGGCTCAAGTCCTTGCTCGCGGGCGAGCAGGGTGGCTCCGGTGACGTCGAGGACGTAGTGCATGGGGGCGCTGCCGTAGGTGACGAAGGGCTGGAAGCGGTCGATCACCCGCCATTCGTACAGCCGCCGCAGCCGTATGTTCGCCGCGCGCGGCGAGGGCCACGCCATCTCGGTGATCTGGTGGGTGGTCAAGACTCGGTGCTCGTGGAGCATGCGAACCAGCCACCGGTCGCGGTCGGTCAGATGTGTGGCGAGGTGGGCGGCATAGCTGCTGGTGGCGGCCGTGTGTTGGCTGGGGCGTTGGGGGCGGTGCCCGCGCAGGGTGCGTTGGGGGGTCGGGTTGGTGATCAAGGGAGGATGCTCCGATCGCGTCGGGTGTGGTGACGTCAGGGGCGGCGGGGATCCCCTGGTTGGCCCGGGGAGGGCTTTCGAACGGTGGAGGGCTGGGGGCGGGCGTTGCGCTGCGCGGCGGCACGGATCTGCTTGGCGCGACCAGGGACGGCTGGTGGGAGGGGCTCGGTGACGACTGTGAAGGCCGGGGCCTCGGCGCCGTGCAGAACCGGTCGTACAACGGCGTGGAAGGCGTCGAGGTTGGACAGGTCGTGGGCGGTCAGCCGTGGTTCGATGTGGCGGACCAGGTGACGTGCGTCCTCGGGAGAGGCGTTGAAGAAGATCTTGGTGCGGGCGTTGGCGCTGATGCCCTCCTCCAACTCCTTCGGCAGCTGGCGCAGGTACTGGTGGGCGAGGGTCATCGACAGCCTGTAGCCGCGAGCCTCGGCGAGCATGTCCTCCATCGCGTACGGGAGGTTGAGGAAGTTGTGCGCCTCGTCCACGTACAGACCAGCGTCCAGGCGCTGGGTCTGGGGGAGGCGGGCTCGGCTGGTCGCGGCCTGCCAGGTGCGGGCGACGACGATGGAGCCCATCAGCCGGGAGGTCTCGGTGCCCAGCGCGTCCTTGGCGATGCGGACGAGGCAGATTCCACCGTCGAGGACCTGATCCATGTCGACGGTGGAGGCGCCGCCGGCGAGTGCAGCCCGTACGAAAGGCCGTAAGAGAACGCCGCGGAGTTTGTTCATCAGCGGTGCGGTCACCTGGGCGCGGAACGGGGCGGAGAGACTGTCGTACCAGGCCCAGAAGTCCCGGAGGATGTCGTCGCTTATGTGGCTGACGGCGCGTTGCCGGAAGGCGGAGACGGCCAGGAGCTTCGGCAGATCGGTGAGGACGGGCACTCCGCCCTGTGCCCGCAGGGTAAGGAGTCCGGCCCGCAGGATGTCGTCGGTGCGCGGTCCCCATGAGGACGCGTAGACGCGGGAGAAGATCGAGACAAGGTTGTCGACGACGCGGGCGGAGTCGGCACCTTCCAGGGGATTGAGGACGGGCGGTCGAGACCTGCTGCCGGCGTCGAACAGGATCACTCTGGGCCCGAGTTGCTCAGGAAGGCGCATCAGGAGGTCTGTGATCAGATCGCCTTTGGGGTCCACGACGACTACGCCGCGCCCGTCCTCGGTGTCGGCCAGGATCATCCGGGCCATCAACTCGGACTTACCCGACCCCGTGGCGCCGAGGATGTGTACGTGTTGCCGGGCATCTGCCACCCGGAGTCCGACCGGTCGGGGGCGACCGGTGTCGGTGAGACCGATGGGCCGAATGGAGCGGCCTGAGGTGGCGATGCCGGGCGGAGGCGGTACGGCGCGAGCGCCGGCGCGCTGCAGCCCGGGTACGGCTTCATCCCAGGGTAGATGTGCTACGGCGGCCAGCTCTCGAACCGACAGCAAGTCGCCCTTGCCCAGACGGCGTTGATTGAGGGGCAGAAGGGGGCGACGGCGCCGGGCGCGGCGGTAGTAGTTGTGCTCGGTGAACGTAGCGAAGGAACTGGCGATGGCATGACCGCGACCTCGTAACCGGTCGCGTGTCACGGCGAGTTGCTCGTCACCCACATCGGTGGGCACGGTCGCCGCTACTACGTAGCGGACACGAGTTTCGTACGGTGCGCTGCGCTGCTTCGCGACGATCGCGCGATCCTCGACGGACGTCTCCATCACGGTCTGCCGATTGGTGGAAGATGTGCGAGTGCGCGTGCTCGGGTGGGGGTAGCCCGGTGTCAGGAAGTCGAGCAAACGGCTCACCGGGCGGCCGGAGCGGCCGCGCGACCTCCGTGCGGCACGGCGGGCCCGCGCGACCCGGTGTCCGGTCACGGGCCGGGCCAGCACCTGGACCACCGCCTGCTCGTGTGCACCGAGGTCGACGGGGGCACCGAGCAGGGCACGGATCGGGTCGGCGGGGAAGTCGGTGCGAATCGGCAGGGCCTCCGAGCGGGCCAGACACAGCTCGCCTCCGGCAGCCTCAACGCTCTCTGCGGTCTGGAAAGCCGCCGAACGCGCCGATGCGGTGCGGGTGCGCGCGCCGGGCCACGCGGCCTCGATCGCACGCTCCACCATTCCCGGCGGAACGGTGCCCGGGATCCACAGCCGGATCCGGATCGCCTCGCGATCGAAGGCGTACTCCCACGCCACGTGCGGCTGGCCTGTCATTACACGACGCCAGGCCGGCCGAAGCAGCCCGAGCAGGTTCGCCCACAGCGCCTCAGCGCCCGCGGGATCCACGGTGGGCGGCGGGAGTACGGTGATGATCCGGGCGTTGATGGCGAGCGCCCGGCGACAGCGCCGTCGCCACCATCTGGCCGTCGCGCAGCAGGCGGATGCGACGACGAGGAGGCAGGCGGTCAGGACTGGCCACCAACTGCCCAGCCAGTGAGCAGTGTTGGCGAGGACCTGAGAAGTGGTGCCACCCGGGTCACGCAAGTAGTGGGGCAGCGGAGAAACGGAGCCGCTCAGCAGCGTGGTCGCCGTGCTGGCACGCAGTCGGCCGACGCGGCGCTCTGTGTCGACTTCCGCCTGCCACGAGCGGAACGTCCGGTTGCCCAGCTTCTTGAGGAAGTGGGGGATGCGGTTCGCGGCGATGCCCACGAGGCGCGGGCCGAGCACGGCCAGCAGATCGTTGCCCTCCTGTGAGTGCCACCCCGCAGAGGTGATTGCCGCCTCGTCGGGAAAGACATCCGCGATCCGGTCGCGCTCGCCGTCGAGCAGAGAGTCCTGACGTCCGCCGAAGCTGTAGACCCACTGGAAGTTGTCGGGTGGGTCGGGTTCGACCAAGGCACGGAACCGGTTGACTTCCTTCGTGTAGGCGTAGAAGTTCGTCTCCGGCCGGGCCCGCATGATCCGCAGCCAGGCTGACAGATAGACGTCGGTGAAGAAGTCTCCGGAGTTGTGCACGCGCACCCATGTGCCGTGGAACTTCCGCTTCCCGAGCTCGGAGATCATCGCCTGCTCCCACCCGGGCAGGTCGTCGAGGACGAAGCGGAGGTTGGCGAGGTGCTTGGCCCGGACTGTGCGCCACGTGTAGGTGCCGTGCCGCGCGTAGCAGACCTCGCGGCAGATGCCGGCGGACGGGCACGTGTTGTAGGTCCTGCCGTCCGGGAATCGACCCGCCCAGGCGGGCAGCGTCCAATTCCAGACGCCGATCGGCTTCAGTTCGCGGTTCCGGGTGAGGAGTTGTGCGGGGCGTGTGGGCGCAGGGGAGGGTAGCCCCGGCGGATGAGACGACATGAATGTCCTCGCGGGGAAAGAAAGAGGCGAACGGATTCAGATGGAGTCGAGGTCGATCTCGTCGCCGGAGAAGGTCTCTGAGGTTCCGGAGGGGAACTGGTCCCCGGGATCGAGGAAGACGTCCTGGTCCTGCGCGGTGGCGTCTTCCTCGGCGTAGGCCGCGAGTTCGGCTGGGTCGGTGGTCACCAGGTAGTGCTCGGTGGGGGAGGCGACGGCCTCGAAGGCCACGCGGTGGGTGCTCGTGGACAGCAGACCCTGTCCTCGGTCGGCGCTCAGCAGGAACTGCCGTTCGCCTGCGGAGAGATCGAAGACGCGCGTGATCTCCTCGATGGCCTGCGGGGCCTGACGCAGGAGGATCTGAGTCGCGGCGTTGGCCACGACCGCTTTACCGAGGTCGGAGCCCAGCAGATCAGCGGTGTCCTGCGTGGCCACGGTCAAGCCCGCCCAGCGTTTCCGTGCGGCCTTGGCCATCCGGAACAGGAAGTCCGCTCCCGCCGGCTCCTTCATGAGCAGCCACGCCTCGTCCACGGTCACGAATCGGGGGCGGCGAGCCGTGGGATTGGACACCTGCCGCCATACGGCGTCGAGCGTCAACAAGGTTCCAACTGGCTTGATTTCGTCGGCCAGATCTCGCAGGGAGAACACCACGAGATGGCCCTCTGACCGGGTGGTGGTGGGCCCGGCGAAGAAACCCGAGAAGGTGCCTTCGACAAACGGGTGCAGCCGAGCCGCCAGGTCCCCGGCAGCGCGATTCTTGGAACGGCGCAGTACGGAAACGAGATCGGTGAGCAAAGGCGCGGCCCGGGTCCAGGTACGCGGGTCCGAGGTGATTCCCGCCCGTTGGTAGGTCGCGGCGATCGCCCGGTCCAGCACAGCCCGCTCGTCGGCGGGCAATGCCGAGCCGAGCAGGACGGCAACGACGGTGTGCAGGAAGAGAGCCCGCCTGACCAACGCGTCCTTGGCCGCCGTACGACGTCCGTCGGGCCGTACATGCACTGGCAGGTCGAAGGGATTGAGACGTACGTCCTCGGCGCCTACGGGTACATATGTTCCGCCGACTGCGGCCGCGAGACGGGCGTATTCGTCCTCAGGATCGATGACGTACGCCTCCACACCCCGGTAGAGCGAGCGCAGCAACTCCAGTTTGACCAAGTAGGACTTGCCTGCACCGGAGCGACCCAGGACGACGGAGTTGTGGTTGTCCAGAGTGAACCGGTCCCAGTGGACCAAGCCCTGGCTACCGAGGTTGTAGCCGTAGAGCACACCGGCGGGAGCGGCGACCGAGGCAGGGTCCGTCGGCGGCAGATCGGGACTGGTGAAGGGGAATGCCGCCGCCAGCGCCGCCGTGTCGAACGTACGGCGCATGCTGATGAGGTCCAGGCCCATGGGCAGGCAGGTCACCCAGCCCTGGAGACTGCGGTACGTGGTCGGTTTGGCGTCCAGCAGCAGACTGGCCGCCAGGGCCCGCACCGCGGCGGCTTCGTCGGCGAGCTCCTCACGGCTGCCCGCGTGCACGGTCAGGTACAGGCCGAGGCGGAACAGCTTGCCCTCGCCACGGGCGACCCGCGCGGACAGGTCGTGGGCGTCCTCGGTCGCGGCTTCGACCTGTGGGTCGACCAGACGTCCGTGGTCGGTGTCACGGCGTCGGCCCGATTCGAGCTTGGCGAGCTGACGCTTGAGCCGGTTGGCGGCGGTGACAGGGTCGATCGGCTCGACGTGCAGGCTGACATCGAGGCGGCCGGCGTGTGTGAGCAGCGGTTGCAGCCAGCCCGGATTCACCTCGCGGGGATATCCGGTGACGGCGAAGGACGCCACCCATTCGCCGCCCACCTCCAGATGGCGGGGTGCGACGGCGAGGGCGTCCGGGGCGAAGGCGCTGGCGGCCGACGTGTTGCCGGGGGCTCGAGGGCGGCGTTTCACAATGCTGTCCGCGCACTGTGCCGGGCGTCCGTAGCTTCTTCCGCCGGTGCGCCGGTGGTGATGACCTCGTCGGCCCCGGCCAATGCGGAGGAGGCGGGCAGCAGACTGTCGGGATTGCAGGCGCCGGCCAGGACGGCGGTCGCCTGTCCGGCGTCCAGCAGCGTGATCCGCACGCCGACAGGACCGAGGAGACCGGCCGCCTCCTGGACACGGCGCAGCACACGAGTCTCGTCCGCACGTCGTACGGCCGGATCGGCGGCTTCGCCGGTTCGGCGGGTCTTGCGGCGCCGGGCGAGGGATGCCAGGGGTGAGGTGCCGTCGAGCGAGGCGTCGAGGCCATGATGTTGCGCAGGTTCGCGGAGGATGAGCAGGACCTGACGGCACAGAAGGGCGCTGCCGAGCGCCAACTGGTCGAGGAAGTCGGCGTGTTCGCGGGCGGCGGCTTCCAATGCAGGATGGGGGAGGGATACCGCGCGCCGGCGCAACTCACTGATCTGCGCAGACACATCCAGACGCACCGAACGTACGAGGATCTGGACAGGTGCGGTGAGTGAATGCAGGTACCGGCCGAACACGGCGACCAGAGCGTCCTGTTCAGTGGGGGTGCGCAGCGCGAAATTCACGGTTCCGCACACAGCGACCATCGCGATGCCGTCCGATCCGAGATCGATGACACCGGCCTCGCTCACGCCCTCGGCCGGGAGCCGTAGCGGGGCTGAGGCGGTGCCCTCGGCGCCTTGGTCGATGCTGTCGGTCTGCCGGGTGAGCCAGCTGGGCGGCGGAAGGATGCCGTCTGGGGCGGCGACCTGGATCCGGGGCACCGTACGTTGACGAAGCGCGGCCATTACCAATCGGTCCAGCGAGACCCCGTCACGTTTGCCCAGCGTCAGGAAGGCGGCGGTGGCCGCGATGGGCACGGCAGGAATCAGGAACACCAGCAGGGGCACGAACGCCCGGGTCATGGACCACAGCCCGTACAAGACGATGCCGGTGGTCGCCAGGATCGTCAACTGCCGAGCGGTCAGGTTGGCCACAAGGGTGTCCTCGCGGTCGATGTCTGTGGGGATGCGTACGGGCTGGGTCATGACCGGTCCTCTCCTGATCGGCTGCGCCTGGTGCGGCGTTGGGAAGGAAGCGGAGACCTGAAAGTGGTCGGTGGAGGAACGCTCGTACTTGGGCCCCGAACGGTGCCGGCCGGGGGTGTGCCTACGGGCGGGCGGAAGGCGGCAGGCGGAGGTGGTTGAGCGGCGCGGCGGGGCGGAACGCGCGGCTGGGACGTGGACTGTTCGAAGTGAGGATGGGTTGGCAGCGGGGGCCTGACTGTCATCCTGACCGGAGGCGTAGGTGATGCGGCGCCTGGGGCCTGGAACGTCGGCCTGCCGGGCGGCCGAGCCGGTCGCGGCCAGCGCGTGGCTTCGTTCGAGGCGCCGGCCCCGGGAGCCTGGAAAGTTGGCAGCGGGGGAGGTCCGGCGGCAGGACCGAGGGGCGTGCTCTGGCCGGCCACTGGGCGTATCGGCGGGAGAAACGTCGGCGATCCCGGGCTGCCGGTCGACCTGGACGGCGTACCGCCCATGTTCCGCCCGGAACCACCAGAAGGCGGGCTCGAGTTGGAAGGGCGGGGCGGGAGGGCCGGCCCGCTCGGCCCCGCGGAAGGCGGCGTTCGGCCCGCTCCTCCGACCGAAGCGGTGCGCCCGGCATGCGAGCCTCGAAGGAATCCGAAGGTCTTGTACATCACGTAGGAGCGCACCGCGCTGCCGACGAACGAGCGGCCGTGGCCGAGACGGACCGACCCCAGGATCCAGAATGGGATCTTGAAGACGATGTACATCAGTGCCAGCGTGATCAGTACGTTGACCAGCCCGCTGTCGTCGAGCCCGAACAGCCCGGCCACGCCGGAATCGCCGGGGGACAAGAACACTCGCGCCCCGGTGATCAGAGCGAGGGACTGGGCGACCTGCACGGCCAGCACACCGCCGAAGGCTCGCCACCACCAGCGGGCGACGCCGTCGGTCTGTGGCAGGACATGGCAAATCAGAGCCAGGGGAGCGGCGACGACCAGGATGATCGTCAGGGTCACACGGACCACGAAGGTCAGCAGCAGCGCGACCAGGACGCCGATGACCACCAGCCATACCAGGTTGAGGAAGATGTTGCTGTTGCCGGAGCTGAAGGCGCTCAGGACGAAGTTGCGGAGTGCGGGACCGGCGGTGTCCGCGTCGACTCCACCGGACATGGCGGCGCGGGACAGGGCGTTGGCCAGGTCCACTGCCTTGCCCGTGAGGAACAGCGACAGTGCGGCGGCGATGAAGGCCAGTGGAATCCGCGGAGCGATCTCCTTGATCGAGTGCCGCGTCTGGACCGTCTCGTGCCCCATCACCACGATCCCGGCGACGGCAATCAGCGAGGCGTAGCAGGCGAGGGCGATCTGCCAGGAATTCGTCCACAGCTCGCCCACACGCGGCAGTGAGCTGGGAGACGGCGTGGTCAGCAAGGTGTCGCTCAGCAGATCGAGCAGCGGATTGAGGGCGCCCGAGATCACCGACTTGAAGAAGCCCGTGATCGCGCCGCTGATGCCCTTGGCGATCCACCCGGATATCCCACCGGTGCCGTCACCTTCGGGTACCTCGGGCGGCGGCAGGGTGCGGGGAGTCGAAGCCGGCGAGGACGGAGTGCTGGGCTGCGGGATGCAGTCCGACGTCGGGCACGAGAACCCCTTGTCCGACGGTGCTGGGGTGGGGTCGGTAGATGTGGTGGGGGCAGGCGCCGGCCCCGGGCTCGGGACCGGGCTTGGGTCCGCGTAGGCGGAGAACACCGAGGCGAGTACTGCTAAAACCAAGGTCCCGAGCACCAGGGCACGGCGCCAGCGGAACCCTCGGCCACGGGTACGGGACGAGCCCGGCCGACGAACCGTGTCCGTCGGCGCGAGCTGCCGCAGCGAGGTGGCGACTTCGGTCTCGACCGTGGACATCATGCCCCCACGATTCCTTTGAGGATCTCGACGACAAGCGGAGCCAGTGCGGCCAGCCCGTATCCCCAACCGGCGCTCTTGAAGGCGATCTTGGCCTTCTCGACTTCGCCGGGGTCATTGCCCGCCATGACGTAGCGCACTCCGCCGAGGGTCAGGAACACTGTGGCAAGCCCCGCCAGGATGCCCATGATCCAGTTTCGGATGTTGTTCAGCACCTCGTTGACGGATGCGGCCAGCGCCAGCACATTCGCCACCTCTGCTGCCTGAGCTGAAGCTGCTCCCAGGAGGCACACGAGCAGCAGGGTGAATCCGGTGAGCAGCAGCCCCCCGCCGAGCCACCAGCCCGCGCCGTTCCTCAAGAAGGCATGGTGCAGCCTGCCTCGGAGGCGGAGGACGACACGCCTCGAAAGTCGGGAAACGGATGTCCGGCACATCAGCGCACCTCCGAAGACGGCGGGGACATTGCGGCGGGCGCTGAACTCCCGCATGCCAAAAAGCCGGGATCCGGGCCGGTTTTGGCCACGTCGAATGAAGGATTCTGGGATCGTCCGGGGAGCGGCTCTGTGTCTCCTCGGTCGCTCATCACGACGAACTCCCAAGTGACGCCACGGCGTTGCGGCGAGCGGGAACCGTTGAGGAGCACGGCAGTTCACCCATGACGGAACGGGCGACCGGGTCGTCGGAGGTGATGCTCCTGGCCTCGTCGCGGAGGAACGCGATCAGGCGTGCCTCGGCTCGACGACGGATCTTGTAGGTCGCGTTGGAAGTGGTCCGGTGCTGGGCGGCCCAGTCGGAGACGGTGATGTCGTCCAGCCGAGTCGCACCGATCAGATCGGCTTCGGTCCTGGTCAGGACCGACTCTCGGACTGCACGTGCCAGCACCAGATCCGGGTGTCCCCACGGCGGTCGCGGCGCGGCTGAACGGAACCCCGGGGAGACCGGAGTGGGGGCGCCGAGTGCGTCCCTCAGAGCGGCGGACCCCTGCCGGTAGGCCGCCCACCGTAGTCGTGCCAGTACCCGGGGGCGTGTCACGTCAATGGTCGTCAGTCCGCTCAAGAACCCCGCCAGCACTTCGGCTTGGATGTCGAATGAGTCGCCGGGAAACCCTTCGGTAAGCCGTCGCACCACTCCAGCCAGTGCGGGGAGCGCCATGCCTGTGCACCCCAGAGTCCAACTCGCCCCCTCCCGGCGGGAAAGGCTGACCAGGTGCATCCAGACCGCGTCACGTGTCAGACGGGGGCAGCTGGGACGCAATAGCCGGTCCCGCAACTCGTTCAGCGGGATCATCCGCTGCGGTAGACCACGGAAGGCACGGCCGTCCAGAGACAACGGCTCGGGGCCAGCGACCAACAGCGCGAAGCACTCCCGGGCTGTGTCAAGCGGTCGCACGCGATCCGGCTCGCGAACGGAACGGACTTGCCCGTGATGGTGAGCAGCCATGATCGGGCGCCTCCTCACGTAGGGAAGAGATGACGCCCTCAGAGAGCCAGGCTCTTTGCAAGAAACGACCAAGGGGAAAATAAAGTCGACCAATTGCTCAAACGGCATTCGGACTCAGCACGGTCCAGCGAGGCGAACGCTCCTTTAGTGCTGTTCTAGTAGCTGTTGACCTGAGGATTTAGTGATGATCTAGGTCTCGCTTGCCGTGCGGTCGAGCTGCTACGCCCTGAGAAATATCTTGAATTCGCTGTGGCCAAAACGGACCCGGATCCCGGTTCTTTTGGGTGTTGGCCATCCCCAGTCATCCCTGCCCGTGACCGCGCCCCGGAGTTCGCGTGGTCTGATGACGTCATCTCGCGGAGGCAGCCCCGTGCATCCGGACGATCCCAAGGCCGAACCACCCCGTGAAGCCTGCGACATCGAGACGGGGACGTCCCTCGATGCGGCGCTGGCTGGTCCGCCGAACACCCCTCATGACCAGGGGGTTTGGCGGTACACTAGTGATAGTGAGCGCGGCCATGTCCGGCAGTACGCCGGACATGTGACGTACCTCGGTGGTGCCGCAGGGGAGCGCTTGAGAGGCGAGCTGGCCGCAGTTCTTCATGATCTGCTCGTATGGGCCAACGACGCCCGAAAAGCCGCCGGGGATCCTCTTGAAAATCATGGGGAAGACACGGCATGACGACCTCAAGCAACAACTCTCCTGAAAGCAATCCGCCTGCTCCAGCGCTGGCAAGCCGGGCACTGCCATCTCAGCCGTCGGCGACCTCACCCCGCTCGGGACTCTCAGACCTGGCCGTCTCTCCTTTCGGTATGCCCACCGCCTTGCTCCGCGGCGAGGTCCGCGTGGCCTGGGTCGGGCGGACCTCCACAGAAGAACAGCAGGACCCGCGGCAGTCGCTCATCCGCCAGTTGGAGCGGAGCAAGTCGGCACTGCCCGCGGCCTGGGCGATCGTCTGTCACTTCTATGACGTCGAGTCAGGCCGCATGGAACTCGCTGCCCGCGGCCGCGGCACGCACTACGAGCGGTTCGACATCCCCATCGCGAGGGACGGCGGGATCACCGATCTGCTGGCCGAAGCCGCCCACCCCAACCGGCGATTCGACGTCGTGATCTGCGAGAGCACCTCGCGTGTCGCCCGGCGGATGTTCGAGAACCTCTCCGTCGAACGAGAGCTGGAACGGGCCGGTGTGGCGTTGTTCGCCTGGAACGAGCCCATCAAGCTCGACGGCGGTCGGGCGCAGCAGATCCTTCAGCGCCGTATCAACCAGTCCGTCGCCGAGTACGAGGTGTTCAACTCCCTGGAAACCTCCTGGGGCGGTCTGTGCACCCATGTGCGCGAGGGTTGGAACATCGGCAAGCCCCCACACGGGTACTGCGCCAAGCACTACCGGCACCCCAATCCCGTAAAGGCCGCGCGCGGAGCGACCAAGTCGCGCCTGGAGCCCGACGGCGTTGACGCCGAGACCGTCACTCAGATCGCCCACTGGCGCTACTACGAGCGCCTCGGCTACGCCACCATCGTCGACCGCCTCAACGCCGATCCCGACAGGTACCCGCCACCAGTCCCGCCCGGTGGTGCCTCCAAGGCGCGTGGTGCATGGAGCAAGTCGGCGGTGCGGGAAATCCTGTGCAACCCGAAGTACACGGGCTACCAGGTCTTCAACCGTCGCGCTCGTCGAAGCCGGAGTGGCGCCCACAACGACCCGGCACTGTGGGTGTGGTCCCCGGAACCAGTGCATGAGCCGCTGATCCCGAAGTGGATGTACGACGAACTCGGCGACCGGCGGCAGGCCAAACGCGGCTCCCGGGACGGCAACGCCCCCAACATCCATCCGCAGACACGCCGCACATACGTCCTGCGCGGCATGCTGCTGCATGCCTGCGACCGGCGGATGTTCGGCAAGCACCGCGACGGCATCACCTACTACAGCTGCCAGCCGCAGGCCAACAACCGAGGACGTCCCGACGCCTACGCCGGCCATCCCAAGACCGTCTACCTGCGCGAGGACGCCATCCTCGAAGCGATCTCCGCATTCCTCTCGGACCGAGTCTTCGGGGTGGAGCGGCGAGAGTTGCTCGCGGCGGAACTCGCCTCCGTCGACGACCGAGCAGCGAGACGACGGGAAGCCGATCGAGACCAGTTGCAGCGCACTCTCGACGGACTCTCGCGTCGTCAGGAGAACATCCTCCGCCAGGCCGAGACCGGCGATCCCGACGACCCTTTCGCCAAGGGGTTGCGCGAGAGCTACAACCGGCTGGAGGTCGAGCGGAAGTCAGCCCTCGTCGCCCTCGCAGAACTGGACGCGGACGCCGACGCAGGGCCGGCCCGGCCGACCCAGGAGGACGTGGAACTACTGGACGAGCTGCCTTACCTCGCCCTCAACCTCGTCCACGCTCCGGAGAAGCTTCTGAGACGACTGTTCGAGGTGGTCCAGCTCACGATCCGTCTGCACTACGACCCGACCGAGGCGACGATCACTATCACGTTGCCCGCCGACATGCTGCCCAAGATCGCCTGTACGGCTGAAAGGATGCCGATGACGAAGCCGGTTGCTCTGCAGACGCGAGCCCGGCGATCCGTTGTGCGAAGAGCAGGTACAGATGCAGTTGGCGCCCCCGGCAGGACTCGAACCTGCGGCCAAGCGCTTAGAAGGCGCCTGCTCTATCCACTGAGCTACGGGGGCCGGGTGTGGTGGCCTCTGTCTTGGGGTGCCCGGGTGTGGGCCGTTCCGTGACGTTGCCGGGGACAAGGATAGGGCTCCCGCGTCCTTGTCCCTGTTGCTTCGCCTCCGTGGCTCGATGTGGAGGTTCAGTGAAGCGGTCCTGATAATCGCAGGCAGGTACGAATCGTGCATCGCTTTTCCGCCCTCGCGCACCGGGTGTTGTGCACTCGTTATGCCTGGACTGTGCCTGCGTCCCAGTCATCCCTTTCGTCCCTCGGGTTCTGTCGGCGCGCAGACATGCTCATATGCTTCAGAATTCCCCTAAAATTGGGCATTCTTCACATGTGGTGACCTTGGACGTACGGCCTCAGCTGCTCGACGCACTCTCCGCCCTGCGCGACCGTGTCGCCGCCGCACGCTTCCCGCTGCCCCTGGCGGGGGCCCCACGCGCGCGTGCCAATCGCGACGAACTGCTCGCCCAGCTCGACGACTATCTGGTGCCCCGGCTGAGGGACCCCGAAGCGCCGCTGCTGGCCGTCGTGGGCGGTTCCACCGGCGCCGGCAAGTCGACCCTCGTCAACTCCCTTGTGGGACGCCGGGTGAGCGAGGCGGGCGTGCTGCGGCCGACCACCCGGACCCCGGTGCTGGTCTGCCACCCGGAGGACCATCACTGGTTCAGCGGGATGCGCGTCCTGCCCGACCTCACGCGCGTGTGGGTGCCCCACCGGGAAGCGGGGGACGAACTCCTGCTCCCCGGCGAGAACCCCGCGCGCGTGCTGCGCATCGAGACCGCCGACACCCTCCCGCCCGGCCTCGCGCTCCTCGACGCGCCCGACATCGACTCCCTGGTCGCCGACAACCGTGTCCTCGCCGCCGAGCTGATCTGCGCGGCCGACGTCTGGATCATGGTCACCACGGCCGCCCGCTACGCCGACGCCGTCCCCTGGCACCTCCTGCGCACCGCCAAGGAGTACAACGCCACGCTGGTGACCGTCCTCGACCGGGTGCCGCACCAGGTCGTCTCCGAGGTCTCACGGCAGTACGGCGCCCTGCTGACCAAGGCGGGCCTCGGCGAGGTGCCCCGGTTCACCGTGCCGGAGCTGCCCGAATCGGCCTGGGGCGGCGGACTGCTGCCGGCCACCGCGGTCGCACCGCTGCGGACCTGGCTCGTCCACCAGGTGCAGGACCCAGCGGCCCGGCAGCACACCGTCGCCCGTACGGCCCACGGCGTCCTCGCCTCCCTCAAGTCCCGGATGCCCGAGCTGGCCAGTGCCGCCGCCGCCCAGTACGCGGCCGCGCTGCGGCTCACCACCGCCGTCGAGGTGGCGTACGACAGCGAGTACGCGCGCGTGCGGGGGCGGCTCCAGGCGGGTGCCGTGCTCGCCGGTGACGCCCTCAAGCGCTGGCGGGCCTTCCCCCTCGACTGCACCGCCGGCGAGCTCCTGGACGCCCTGGTGGAGAGCCTCGGGGCCCTCCTGCTGTGCTCGGTCACCGCCGCCGACGAGCGGGTCGCCGAGGCCTGGCGGCGCGAACCGGCGGCCGCGGCACCGGAGCTGACCGACCGTGATCCGACCCCGGAGAGCGCCGAGCACCGGATCGGGATGGCGGTACGGCGGTGGCGGCGGGAGCTGGAGGAGTACGCCGAGGAGGAGGTCCGGGGCCTCGACCGAGGTGTCGCGCCCGACCCCGAGACCGTGGCCGCCCTCGTCGCCACCGCGCTGCTGGGCGGGCGCCGGGCCCGGGTCGCCGGTGAGGGGCTCGCCGAGCGGATCGGCGCCCGCGGTGCGCTGCGGCTGCGGGACCGGGGTGGACGGCTGCTCGCCGAGCACCTCGACCGGGTCGTGCACACCGAACGCGAGCGCCGGCTCGCCCCGCTCGACGCCCTCGAAGTGCACCCCGAGCCCCAGGCCGAGCTCATCGCCGCGCTGTCCGTACTGCAGAAGGAGAGGTGACCGATGACCGCCGTCACGGATCAGGACCACACGGAGCGGGCGGAGGACGCCGTATCGGAGGACGAGGAGGAGACGACGGTGGTGGCCGGGGAGGCGACGCCGGAGGCCGCGGCGGAATCCGGGACCGGGGGCTCGGCGGGCACGGGGGGCGAGGAGGAGCACGCGCGCGTGGAGGAGCACGCGCGCGCGGAGGCCGGGGACGGGCCTGAGGAGGGCGGGCGTGAGGGTGGCGGTGCCGGGGCGGGAGAAGGGCGTCCGGGGGACGGAACCACGCGCGTGAAGGACGGACACGCGCGTGGGGAGGACGGGCGAACGGGTGTGGACAAGGGCTCGGGCCGTGCGCGGGCGCGGGCGGGGCGCGTGGGTGACGAGCCCGGGCGGGCGCGCGCGAGGTCGGGGCAGGCCGGGGAGGCGTCCCGTGCCGGGCAGGAGCGCGAGAAGCCACGGCGCGGGCGTGAGGACGGTCGGGGCGGGCGCGAGGAGGGGCGGCACACGCGCGAGGAACGGCGGCGCGGGCGCGAGGACGGTCGGCACGCGCCTGAGGGCGGTGGGCGCCCGCGCGAGGACGAGCGGCGCGCGCGTACCGCGGGAAGTCGCGTGGGTGGGCAGGACGGGAGTGGTTCTCCGGGGGCGGTCGACGGCGGTGCGGGCGGTGACGGTGACAGCGGTGGGGCCTGGGACGACGGGCTCATCGCGCGGCGGGTCAGCGCCGAGAGCGAGCAGGTCGCCGTCGTGGAGGCCCGGGGGCACAACGCGCCGCCCGCCGCCCCGCTGGCGTACGACGGCTCGCTGCGCTCCCGGCTGGACGCGCTGCGGGAGCTGATCGGGCTCTCGCGGACCCGGCTCGACAGCCGGACGCTCGCCGAGGCCGGCCAGGTCCTGGACGAGGCGGCCGCCCGGCGCAGGCTCTCCGGGCAGCACACCGTCGTCGCCATCGCCGGCGCGACGGGCAGCGGAAAGTCGCAGCTGTTCAACTCGCTCGCGGGGGTGGCCATCTCGGAGACCGGCGTGCGCCGGCCCACCACCGCCGCGCCGATCGCGTGCAGTTGGAGCGACGGCTCGGCCAGTCTCATCGAACGGCTCGGCATCCCGCCCCGGCTGCGGCGGCGCCCGCTCCAGAGCGCCGAGGCGGAGGCGCAGTTGCGCGGGCTCGTCCTGGTCGACCTGCCCGACCACGACTCGGCCGCCGTCCAGCACCGCGAGCACGTGGACCGGATCCTGGCGCTCGTCGACGCCGTCATCTGGGTCGTCGACCCGGAGAAGTACGCCGACGCGATGCTGCACGAGCGCTATCTGCGGCCCATGGCGGGCCACGCGGAGGTCATGTTCATCGTCCTCAACCAGATCGACCGGCTGCCCGGGGAGGCCGCCGAACAGGTCCTCGACGACCTGCGGCGGCTGCTGGACGAGGACGGGATCGCGCTCGGGGAGTACGGCGAACCGGGCGCCACCGTGCTCGCGCTGTCCGCGCTCACCGGGGACGGTGTCGGTGAACTGCGGGAGTCGCTCGGCCAGTTCGTCACCGAGCGCGGGGCTCCAGCGCGGCGGATCGCGGCCGACGTGGACGCGGCCGCGTGGCGCCTGCGGCCCGTCTACGCGACCGGGCGGCGCACCGGCCTGAGCGAGGAGGCGCGCGACGACTTCGCCGCCCGGCTCGCGGACGCGGTCGGCGCCACCGCGGCGGGCGAGGCCGCCGAACGCGCGTGGCTGCGCAACGCCAACCGCGCGTGCGGCACGCCCTGGCTGCGGCTGTGGCGCTGGTACCACGACCGGTGCGAACCTCCCACGGGACGGCTGCCGTTGCGCGCCCAGGCCGACGAGGAGGCCACCGCGCGGCAACGGGTCGAGCAGGCCGTACGGACGCTCGCCGACCGCGCCTCGGCGGGACTGCCCGCGCCCTGGGCGCAGGCGGTGCGCGAGGCGGCCGTACGGGGCTCCCAGGGGCTGTCCGAGGCGCTGGACGAGCTGACGGCCCGGGCCGGGCTGCCGCCGGGCAGGCCGCCGCGTCCGGGCTGGTGGCCGGCGGCCGTGCTGGCGCAGGCTTCCATGACGCTGCTTCAGATCGTCGGCGGGGCCTGGCTGGTGGGTCAGATCGTCGGGGTCATGGCGCCGAACCTGGGGGTTCCGGTGCTGCTGATGGTGCTGGGCATCGTCGGCGGCCCGCTCGTGGAGTGGAGCTGCCGGATGGCGGCGCGGGGGCCCGCGCGACGGTACGGCGTGGAGGCGGAGCGGCGGTTGCGGGAGGCGGCCGCCGGGTGCGGGCGGGCCCGGGTGCTGGATCCGGTGGCGGCGGAGCTGCTGCGGTACCGGGAGGTGCGGGAGCAGTACGGGAGGGTCGTCGGGGTGGGGTGAGGGTGCAGCGGGTTCCGTGGTGGACCGGATTCTGTGGTGGACCGGGTTCTGTGGTGGACCGGGTCCCTCGTTCGGGTGGTGGGGTTTTCCACAACCCGTGGACGGTCCACAGGGCGCAGCGGGCTCGGCCCGGCGGAGGCAGTCTGGCTTCGCGGCGATCGCGGTGACGCGGTCGCCGTGCAGACGGCAACAGCCGTACGGGACGGGCCCGTACGCATGTCCGGGAGGGTTTTCCGCGATGAACGAGACGATGATCTGCGCGGTGGGCAACGTGGCGACACAGCCGGTGTACCGCGAGTTGGCGACCGGCGCGTCGGTGCGGTTCCGGCTGGCGGCGACCGCGCGCTATCTGGACCGCGAGAAGAACGAGTGGACGGACGGACACACCAACTTCTTCACGGTGTGGGCCAATCGCCAGCTGGCCACGAACGTGTCGGGGTCCGTCAACGTGGGCGATCCGGTGGTCGTCCAGGGCCGGTTGAAGGTGCGGTCGGAGGTCCGCGAGGGGCAGCCGTCCTGGACCTCGGCCGACATCGATGCGGTGGCGATCGGCCACGACCTCGCACGCGGCACCTCGGCCTTCCGGCGCACCCAGCGGGCGGAGGGCGCGGGGGCGGGTGCGTCCGCGCAGCCGGAGCCCGCCTGGGAGACACCGCCTGCCGAGAGCGAGGACCAGCGGGAGGCCGTCGCGGTGACGTGAGGCCCGGCGGGCGCCGCAGCAGCGCGCACGGCGCCGGCTCCGACCGACGTCACGGGGCCGGCTCTGACCGAAGTGCGGCTTATCGGCGAATGCGTTCCGGATGCTTCCGGTCGACTTGTCGATAAGCCCTGCCGGTGAAAGGTCCTGGCGATAACGATTCCGAGTCGGATCGATCTTCCGACCGCATCCCCGGGAAGAGCGGTGCGGCCGCGTCCCTAGGATGCCGAACACAGCTCTCGGGGCTACTGATTCTGCTGGTGGGACCGCCACCCCGCTCGTCAACGGGTCCTGCTCGAAGGGGAATTCCGTGTTTTCTGCGTTCTCTGCGCTGTCCGTGCGCGGACGGGGAGCGGCTCGCCTCGCGGCCGCCACGTTCGTCTCCGGCCTGCTCGCGGCCGGTATGGCGATGGCCGCCGCCGGTACGGCCGCCGCGGACGGGACGGCGCAGAACCAGAGAGGGGCGACCGCGACCATAGGGGGTCTGAAGACCTACGGCGAAGCGGTGATACACGACACCAACGGTGATCTCCAGGTGCCCGCCGGGCTGTTCGAGATGTCCGTCGAGGGCGGCGGCACCCTGCAGACCTACTGCGTCGACCTCTACAACCCGACGCAGAAGGACGCCAAGTACCACGAGACCGACTGGAGCGGGACCTCGCTGGGTGCCAACAAGAACGCGGGGAAGATCCTCTGGATCCTCCAGAACTCCTACCCCCAGGTGAACGACCTCGCGGCGCTCGCCGCCGAGGCCGGGGTCACCGCGGGACTGACCGAGCAGGACGCGGCGGCCGGGACCCAGGTGGCCATCTGGCGGTACTCGGACGCGGCGGCCGTGGACGCCCTCGACCCGCAGGCCGAGAAGCTCGCGGACTACCTGGAGAAGAGCGCCCGTGACCTCACCGAGCCGGCCGCCTCGCTGACGCTCGACCCGCCCGCCGTCTCCGGCCACCCCGGCGAGCTGCTCGGCCCGGTGACGGTGCACACCAACGCGGCCGGTACGACGGTCACGCCGCCGGCCGACGCGGCCACCAGCGGGGTGCGGATCGTCGGCAAGGACGGCAAGCCGGTCACCTCCGCGAGCAACGGCAGCGAGCTCTACTTCGACGTCCCCGAGGACGCGGCGGCGGGCGCGGCCGACCTCACCGTGCAGGCCTCCACCACCGTGCCGGTCGGCCGGGCCTTCGCCTCGGAGAGCCGCAGCCAGACGCAGATCCTGGCCGGTTCCAGCGAGTCGACGGTCTCGGCGACGGCGAGCGCGACCTGGGCGAAGCAGGGCGCCGTACCGGCCCTGTCGGCGGCCCGGAACTGCGCCAAGGGCGGCCTGGACATCACCGCGACGAACCAGGGCGACGAGGAGTTCGGGTTCGAGCTCATGGGCACGGAGTACGCCATCGCGGCCGGCGAGACCCGCACGGTGACGGTCCCGCTCCAGGAGGACCAGGCGTACGACTTCACCATCAAGGGCCCCGACGGTCTCGCGGAGCGCTTCACCGGAGTCCTGGACTGCCGCACCCGCAGCAGTGACAGGGGGACCACCACCCAGACCCTCAGCGAGCCGAGCCCCGCCACGGTGGCCGCGCCCTCCGCGGACGTCAACCTCGCCGAGACCGGCGGCTCCGCCACGACGCCGCTGATCGCCGGTACCGCGATCGGGCTGGTCGTGATCGGGGGAGCCTTCCTGGTGCACACGGGCAGGAAGCAGAACCGGACGCACGACTGACCCCGGCGCGGGGGCGCGGGCAGAATGGCCCTCATGACGAAGTCAACCGCTTCAGCGGCGCGTCACACGTCCTCGGAGTCCGTGCTGTCCCTGTGGTCGCAGGACTCGGTGCTGTCGATCGGCTCGGTGGGCTCGGTGCTGTCCATCGGTTCCGTCGGCTCGGCCCTGTCGATCGGCTCGATCGGCAGTGCCCTGTCCGTCGGCTCGATCGGTTCGGCCCTGTCCCTGATCTCCACGGGGTCCTGGCTGAGCAAGGGGTCGCTGTTCTCGGCGCAGTCGAGCTGGTCGGTGCTGTCCTGGCGCGGTGACCGGGCGCTGCTGCGGTCCGCGGGGGCGGCCGGAGCGGTCGCCGTGGGTGCCGCCGTATGGCTGGCCGTGCGCGGCAGCTCAGAGGGCTAGCGGCGTCAGCGGCCGGTGCCGTTCAGGAGGTCGGCGTAGCCGCGGGCCTGGGCGGAGGCGTTGCGGTGCCAGTCGGACTGGGTGCGGTGCTCCTCGGCCAGGGAGGGCTCGGCGGTGACGAGCTGGTCGTAGACGCCGGCGATCTCGTCGTGCACGTCCGCGATGGCGAGCCGGTTGGCGCGCACGGCGTCCGCGTGGCCGCGGTGGGCGTCGATGGCATGGGGATCGGCGCTGATGGGGGCGTTGGCCGGGCCGCGGGCGTGCAGGGCGCCGTACTCGTCGTTGAGCCTCGTGGCCCGTGCGTCCAGTTCCGTGCGCCGGGTGTGCAGGGCGGAGCCGCGGACGCGCAGGCTGGCCTCGTAGGCGTGCGAGCCGGGAAAGCGGACGGCGTCCAGGCCCGAGGTGACGGCGTGCGGCCGGTCGGGGCGCAGCCGGGCGTACCGGTCGTCGGCCTCGGCGGCCACGTCGAGCGTCCTCAGGTGCGGGGGCAGGGCGCTGCGTCCGATGGCCGCCCAGGCGTGCACGTCGCCGTACCACTTCTCGTGGGCGGACTGCCGGGTGACGCCGGCGACCTCGCCGATCTCGGCCCAGGTGGTCCCCCGCTCCCGCTCGGCGACCACGGCCTCCCGCACCACGTCCTCGACCCGGCGCTGCAACCGCAGTGCCACCCGCAACAGCTCTCCGGGCTCGGGGTCCGGCACGACGGGCACGGCGTCGAGAGCCGCGTCGGCGAGCTGCCGGAGCGTGAGGGCGAGCGCGACGCGGGACTCGTCGCGCGGGGAGAGACGGTGGAGCTCGGGGCCGGCTGGGGCGGAGGAGGCGTCCGGGGCGTCGGGCATGGCGTCAGGCTATCCCTGACAGTGATCACGAAGGGCACTGTTCTTCCAGATGCTCCCGGCCCTGCGCCCGGCCCTGCGCCTGGCCCTGCTCCCGGCCCCGTGACGGCCCGCGATGGGCATGTCCCCGACAGGGCGACCGAAACCCCAGGTCACAGCCCCCCGACCAAACGGGTTACCACCCGAGGGTGGACCTCAGGCAAGATGGGGTGTATCTGCCCACTGCCAGATTTCAAGCTGCCGGACGGTTTCTCTTGGCTGAGTACATCTACACCATGCGCAAGACGCGCAAGGCAATCGGCGACAAGGTCATCCTTGACGACGTCTCGCTGAACTTCCTGCCCGGCGCGAAGATCGGTGTGGTCGGCCCGAACGGAGCCGGTAAGTCGACCATTCTGAAGATCATGGCGGGGCTGGACCAGCCGTCGAACGGTGACGCGTTCCTCGCGCCCGGCTACACCGTGGGCATCCTCCTCCAGGAGCCGCCGCTCAACGAGGAGAAGACCGTCCTGGAGAACGTCCAGGAGGGTGTCGCCGAGGTCAAGGGCAAGCTCGACCGGTTCAACGAGATCGCCGAGCTCATGGCGACCGACTACAGCGACGCCCTGCTCGACGAGATGGGCAAGCTCCAGGAGGAGCTCGACCACGCCAACGCGTGGGACCTCGACGCCCAGCTGGAGCAGGCCATGGACGCCCTGGGCTGCCCGCCCGGCGACTGGGCCGTCACCAACCTCTCCGGTGGTGAGAAGCGGCGGGTGGCGCTGTGCAAGCTGCTGCTGGAGGCCCCCGACCTGCTGCTCCTCGACGAGCCCACCAACCACCTCGACGCCGAGTCGGTGAACTGGCTGGAGCAGCACCTCGCCAAGTACGAGGGCACCATCGTGGCCGTCACCCACGACCGGTACTTCCTGGACAACGTCGCCGGCTGGATCTGCGAGGTCGACCGCGGCCGCCTGCACGGCTACGAGGGCAACTACTCCAAGTACCTGGAGACCAAGCAGACCCGTCTCAAGGTCGAGGGCCAGAAGGACGCCAAGCGCGCCAAGCGGCTCAAGGAAGAGCTCGAGTGGGTCCGCTCCAACGCCAAGGGGCGGCAGGCCAAGTCCAAGGCCCGTCTCGCGCGCTACGAGGAGATGGCCGCCGAGGCCGACAAGATGCGGAAGCTGGACTTCGAGGAGATCCAGATCCCGCCGGGCCCGCGGCTCGGCAGCATCGTCGTCGAGGTCAACAACCTCAGCAAGGGCTTCGGTGACAAGCTCCTCATCGACGACCTCAGCTTCACCCTGCCGCGCAACGGCATCGTCGGCGTCATCGGCCCCAACGGCGCCGGCAAGACCACCCTCTTCAAGATGATCCAGGGTCTGGAGACCCCGGACTCCGGCTCCATCAAGGTCGGCGAGACCGTCAAGATCTCGTACGTCGACCAGAGCCGCGCCAACATCGACCCGAAGAAGACCCTGTGGGCGGTCGTCTCCGACGAGCTGGACTACATCAACGTGGGCCAGGTCGAGATGCCGAGCCGGGCGTACGTGTCCGCCTTCGGTTTCAAGGGCCCGGACCAGCAGAAGCCCGCCGGTGTCCTCTCCGGCGGTGAGCGCAACCGCCTCAACCTCGCGCTCACCCTCAAGCAGGGCGGCAACCTCCTGCTCCTCGACGAGCCGACCAACGACCTCGACGTCGAGACCCTCGGCTCGCTGGAGAACGCGCTCCTGGAGTTCCCGGGTGCGGCCGTGGTCGTCTCCCACGACCGGTGGTTCCTGGACCGGGTGGCCACGCACATCCTCGCCTACGAGGGTGACTCCAAGTGGTTCTGGTTCGAGGGCAACTTCGAGTCGTACGAGAAGAACAAGATCGAGCGGCTCGGCCCGGACGCCGCGCGTCCGCACCGCGCCACCTACAAGAAGCTGACCCGGGGCTGATCTTGCGGCACATCTACCGCTGCCCGCTGCGCTGGGCGGACATGGACGCGTACGGCCACGTCAACAACGTGGTCTTCCTCCGCTACCTGGAGGAAGCCCGTATCGACTTCCTGTTCCGCCCGGAGAAGGACTTCAAGCAGGGGTCCGTGGTGGCACGCCATGAGATCGACTACAAGCGCCAGCTCGTCCACCGGCACGCGCCCGTGGACATCGAGCTGTGGGTCACCGAGATCCGCGCCGCGTCCTTCACCATCGCCTACGAGGTGAAGGACGACGACGAGGTCTACGTCCGGGCCTCGACGGTGATAGTGCCGTTCGACTTCGAGGCGCAGCGGCCGCGCCGGATCACCGCGGAGGAACGCGAGTTCCTGGAGGGGTACCGGGACGACGACGAGGAGGAGGCCGTCGCCGCATGACGGTGCTCCACCTCGCCGACGAGTCGGAGGCGGCCGACCTCGCCGCCTTCCTCTCCAGGCTGCTCCACTACGACCGCTCGGCCGCGGTGCGCCTCCAGGGGACGGGCACCGCGCTCGCCGTCTTCGGGCGGCCGCCGTCCTTCGAGGTGCTGGCGATCCGGGCGGTACGGCTGGCGAAGCCGTACGAGAACGGGCTCGACGTCACTCTCGACGTGACCGTGTCCGCCGGTGAGCTCCTGGAGTCCGTCGACGAGAGCGCCGGCACGGCGGTCGTGCCGGGGGCGGTGACCGGTCCGCCGTGGGCCGGGGTGCTGCCGCCGCGCGGCGGGTGGCAGCCGGTTGCCGGACTGCCGGGGCCTGATGAGCTGCGTGCGCTGGTCCTCGCCGGGATCGCCGAATTCCGCTCCCGTACGGAGGAGTTGGGGCCCGAGGGTCGTACCCGGGCCGAACTCGACCGGATCGGCCGGGAGATCTGGTCCCGGTCCGTCGCGGACACCGGGCTTCCCGTGCGGGCCGTGCACGCGGCCCAGTCGCTCGGATTCCTGCGGCCCGGCGGGGAGTCGGGGCTCTTCTCCTCTGGAGCGTGGCTACGGCTGCGCACGCCCTACGGCTCGATCGCCGTACGGCAAGGGGGACTTGGGGCGCTTGGCGTCAGCGTGCGCTGATCCGGCCGGGTCGGCGCACGGCTGCGGTCAGCCCTCGCTGTCGTCCGGCCACACCCCGATGTGGTCCGGCTCCAGTTCCAGTGCGACGCGGTCCCGCATGCCGAGTGTCTCGGTGTACTCCTTCGGGAGCTGGAGGCGGCCCGCGCGGTCCAGCATCGCGTACTCCCGCGCCACCAACGTCTCGTGGCCCGTCGTCGCGTCGACCTCGCTGCGCCGCAGGACCTCCGTGGCCGTACGGCCGTCCCTGATGGCCACCGCGCGGCGGACCTCCGAGGCCACGGCCTGGTCGTGGGTGACGATGACGATCGTCGTGCCGAGCTGTTCGTTGGCCGTGCGGAACGCGGCGAAGATCTGTTCCGCGGTGTGCGAGTCGAGTTCGCCGGTCGGTTCGTCGGCCAGCAGGACCGCGGGGTTGTTGGCCAGCGCGACCGCGATCGCCACGCGTTGCTGCTGGCCGCCGGACATCTGGTGGGGGCGGCGGTTGCGGCAGTCGGCGACCTCCAGCAACTCCAGGAGTTCCAGGGCCCGTTCGGTGTGGGCGCGGCGGGAGGTGCGGGCGCCGGAGAGCTGGATGGGCAGGGTGATGTTCTGGGCCGCGGTGAGGTAGGGGAGGAGATTGCGGGAGGTCTGCTGCCAGACGAAGCCGACGGTCTTGCGGCGGTAGGCCAGGCGGTCCTTCGCGGTCATGGTGAGCAGGTCGTGGCCGGCGACCCTGGCCGCGCCGGCGGTGGGGGTGTCGAGGCCGGCGAGGATGTTCATGAGGGTGGACTTGCCGCTGCCGGACGCGCCCACGAGGGCGAGGAGTTCGCCCTCACGCACGAGGAGGTCGAGTCCCTGGAGCGCCTGGACCTCGACGCCGTCCGTGGTGAAGATGCGGACGAGCCGGTCGCAGGTGATCAGGGCGTCGTGGCCGTAGGCGGGCCGGTCGCGGGCGGCGGTCGCCTTCTGCGCCAGGTCCGTGAGGGTGGGGTTCGTGGTCATGGGCCGTCTCCTGGACTGTGGTCCGGCGTCAGGGCTGCACGGGGGCGGACGGGGTCTGCGCCACGGGTCATGGGACGGGCGAGGCCCGCGCCACGGGTCGTCGGATGGGTGGGGCTCGCGCCACGGATCATCAGGTGGGCGGGTCCTGCGCCACGGGTCATGGGGCGGCCGAGGCCTGTGCCACGGGTCGTCGGATGGGTGGGACCCGCGCCACGGATCATCAGGTGGGCGGGTCCTGCGCCACGGGTCATGGGGCGGGCGGGGCCTGCGCCACCGGTCATCGGGCGGGCGAAGCCTGCGCCACCGGTAATCAGGCAGGCGGGGCCCGCACCCCCCGTCACCGCGCAGCCGCGCCCCGCGCCCCCGTTCACCGCCCGTCCCCCGCCCTAAGTTCCGTCACCGACCCCCGCCTCCCCGACCACCACGCCTGGCCGACCCCCACGCCCACCGCCAGCAGCAGCACCGCCAGGGCCGGTATCGCCAGGGACGGCAGGTCCATGCGCAACTTCACCGCGCCCGAGGCTGGTTCGGCCGTGGGGAGGGCCAGGGCGGTCAGGTCGATGCCCGGGGCCAGCAGGCGGATCGTGGCCCAGCCCGTGAGGACGCCGCCGAGCGCGGCCAGGAACGCCTGCGGGAGGGACTCCAGGATCAGCAGGCGCCGGCCCGCCGCCCGGGTGAGGCCCATCGTGCGCAGGCGGGCCAGCAGGGCGGTGCGTTCGGGGGCCGAGCGGAGGAGGGAGAGGAGGAGGGCGAGGACGGCGTATCCGGTGCCGGCCGCCACCGCCGTCGTATAGACGCGTTCCGCGCCGGTCTGGAGGGGGGAGTCGACATAGGCCGTCCGCTCCTCGGACCGCAGGCGCACGGTCGCCGTCTTCGGCGCGGCCTCGCGCAGCGCGGTCCCGTCCAGGTGCTCGCCGGTCAGCAGCAGCCCGGTCGGCCGGGCCGCCGCCGGGCTCAGTGCCGTGCGGTTCACGATCAGGAAGTCCGGGCCCAGCACGGCCGCGGTGCCGTCGAGGACGGCGGCGATGCGGACGGTGAGGGTGCTGCCGTCCGGGAAGGAGACCGGGAAGGGGCGGGTGCCGTACGTCCGGGCGGTGGCCGCGGCCGCCAGGGCCGGGGTCGCGGCGCCGGCGGCCGTGGCCTTCAACTCGCCCTGCGGGAAGGCGCCCACGCCGGTCCGGGTCGACAGGGCCGCGTAGTCGGCGGGGTCCACCCCGACCAGGGGTACTGTCTGTGCCCCGTCGGCCGGCTTCGCCTCGAAGGTGACGCTCAGCGCGGTCACATCGCTCACTCCGGGAGTACGGCGCAGCCGGTCCGGGAGCCCGGACGGCAGCGGCGCCGCCGACTCCACTCGGGCGTCGGCGCCGACCGAGAGGAGCGCCGCGTGGTCGCGGGCCTCCCGCACGCCCGCGAGGACCGAGCCGCCGAAGGCCGCCGTGGTCAGGGCGGTCAGCAGGGCGAGCAGGGGCAGCACGGCGGAGGCCGAGGTGCGGCCCGCCCGGGCCAGCGACAGGTGCGCCACCGCCCCGCGCAGCCGGGCGGCGGGGCGGGCCAGGCCGCGCAGCGGCAGCGGGTACAGGCGGACCAGGACCAGCGCCGCGATCACCCCCAGCAACACCGGGGCCAGGGAGACGAGTTCGCCGGCCGTGCCCGAGGTGCCGCGGCGGCGCAGCGACTCCACCGCACCCGCGGCCAGCACCAGCAGCGTCAGCTCGACGACCGTACGGCGCCGGGACGGCCGTACGGACGCCACGTCCTCGCGGCCGGTGTGCACGCGGACCAGGCGGTGCGCGGCGGCCGCGCGCAGCGGGAGGGCCGCGCAGGTGACGGCGGTGACCGCGACGGCGGCCCAGACGGCGTGAGCGGCGCGGTCCGTGGGGACCGCGAGCAGCGCGGCGGCGAGGCCCAGGGCGCCCGCGGGGACGGCGACGGCCGCCGTCTCGGCGAGGAGCCGGGCCGTGAGACCGCGCAGGGAGGCGCCCCGGGCGCGCAGCAGGGCGAGTTCGCCGCGGCGGCGGTCGGCGGTGAGGCCGCCCGCCATCAGGAGGACGACGGCGGCGACCGTGCCGGTGCCGAACGCGGCGACGGCGACGAGCGGGGCGACGCTCTCGCGGAGCCGGCCGTAGGAGATGAGGACCTCGTCCAGGTCGGTGGTGACCTCGGTGCTGCCGTTCAGCTCCGAGAACTCCAGCGACGGACCGTCGATCTCCCGGCGCACCTCCCGCAGCGCCGGACCGGCCTCCAGGGAGGCGATCGCGGACCGCAGGGCCGGGATGTCGTGGGCCCGCAGGGTCTCCACGTCCGGGGCCAACTGCCAGTACCGCTCCGGCCGTCCGGAGTGGGCGAGCAGGGCGGGCGCGGCGTCCGGGGCGAGCAGCAGGGCGCCGACCCAGTAACTGGCGGTGGACGGCAGGGGTTCGCGGATCAGGGCCGGGGTGCGCAGGATGGTCTTGGTCGACCAGTAGGCGCCCTGCGGATCGCGCGGGCTGACGATGCCCGTGACCCGGACGGTGTAGGTGCCGACGTGCAGCACCGAACCGGCCTTGATGTGCAGGGCCTTGGCCGTCTCGGCACTGACCGCGGCCTCCAACTCGCTCGTCTCGGACGTCACTTGGTCGTCGGCGCGCGGCAACCGCCCCTGGGCGACGGAGGAGTGGGCGGCGAGGCCCGACTGCGCGACCAGCGTCATCCGGGCGGGGTCGCCGGTCGGCCGTGGCAGCCACGGGTCCAGTGCCGGGATGTCCTGGGCGGTGCGCACGCCGTACGCCGACTGGTCCCGGTCGAGGACGAGCGGGCCGGGTATCTGGGCGCGGACCTCGGTGTCGTTCTCGGCCAGCGCGTCCGGGCGCAGCGCGTCCTCGCGCATGCGGGTCGGATCCATCGGCGAGGGCGGCGGGGCGTACACCTCGATGCCGGTCCGGTCCGGGCGGGCCTGCTCGGCGGCCCGGCGCAGCCCGGAGTCCTCGTACCGGTCGACCGCGCGCGGGAAGGCGGCCGCGAGGCACGCCGTCAGCGCGACCAGCACGGCGAGCGCGCACGCGGTACCGGTGGCGGTCCGCAGCCGGGTACGGACCCAGGGCACACTCGTCCCGGAGCCCTCCGGACCGGTCTCGCCCGTCCTGAGCCACCTCATCTCACTCACCCCCCTCACGCAGCGCCCGCGCCGGATCCGCCCGGCGCAGCGCCAGTGCCGCTGTCACCAGGAGCGGGGCGAGGGCCACCGCGGCCAGCAGTACGGCCGCCCGTGCGAGCGGGAGCTGGACCAGGACCGTGGGCACCGGGCGGGTCGCCTCGTCCGTGAGCACGATCAGCGGGATCACCGCCCGGGTCAGCACCACGCCCAGCACGGCCCCCGCCAGCAGTGCCAGCAGCACCAGGACGCTCTGCTCCAGGGCGACCGCCCGGGCCAGCCGCCGACGCGGGGCCCCGAGGGCGCGCAGTACGGCGAACTCCGCGCCCCGCTCCCGCAGCGACCCGGCCGCGCTCACCGCGAACCCGACCGCGGCCAGCGCCGCCGCCACCCCCGCCGCCGCCGTGAACGCGGCCTCGGGGCCCGCGCCGAACGGGTCGTCGCGCAGTTGCTCGGCGAGCTCGTCCCGGACCACGACCTGCGTGGGATCGATGTCGGGCCGGTCCCGCAGCGCCTCGGCGACCCGGTCCGCGCCGCCCCGGCCGGTCGACAGCCACCACTCGGTCGGCTCCAGGCTCTCGCCGTACCGATCCTGCAACTCCCGGTTCACGGACCGCAGATCGAGCAGCAGGGCCCCGCCGTTCTCCGCGGCGGTGGGCAGCTGAGCCACGGAACGCACGATGTGCACCGACAGGTTCTCGCCGCCCAGCGGCACGTCCAGGCTTCCCCCGACGGGGACGGCCGCCGATTCGAGGAACCGCTGTGTGGCCACGGCCGTCACCTCGCCCGACTTCGGCTGCGGGGCCTTCAGCCGGACCGTGAGCACTCCCACGCTCCAGGAGTCGTCGGACGGGATGAAACCGGTGCCGTACGTGACCGTCGACCGCCCGGATCCCGAACTCAGGCGGGGCGGGGCGGGTTTGTTCTTGTCGTCCGGCGTGGAGGTGACTCCCTCGCTCTGCGAGGAAGCCTTCCAGTCGCCGGGCAACGTCAGGTGACGTACCGTCCCGTCGGTGCCCGTGGCCGTCAACTCGTCGACGGTGAAACGGTGTTGCTGGGCGCTGCCGTTCGGGACGGGCACGACCAGCTCCAGGTCGGTGAGGGTCACCGGGACCCCGGGCAGGTGGGCGTCCAGCGCGTGGGCCCGTCCGTCGCCGAGGAGTTGGCCCACCGGGAGCCGGTAGGGGGTGCCGTAGCGGTCCTCCAGGGTGAGAGCGACCTGGACGGCCGTGCTCGGGTCGGAACCGCTCAGGGCCGCCGTCAGCCGGAGCCGGGTCGTGCCCGCGGGCACCCGCACCCCTGCCGTCGCGCCCTTGGGGCCGAGCCCCTGGAGGAACGGCCCGGAGTGCAGGTCGGAACGGATCAGCATCGAGGTGCGCGAGGTGTCCAGCGCCAGCACCGTCGCCACCCGGCTGCCGGACAGCGGGAGTTCGGAGCGGACGGCGGGCGCGATCCGCCGTACGCCCGGGACGGCCGCGTACTCCTCGGTGCGGCCCAGACCCGCGTCGCCCGAGGTCAGGACGCGCACCGGGGCCCCGGCGCGGAAGTCGGCCTGGTCGGACTGCGAACGGTTCCAGGAGGCGCCCTGTCCGATCGCCAGCATGCCCAGCGCCACGGCGAGCACCAGCAGCAGCACCGGGCCTGCGCCGCGCATCGGGCGGCGGGCGATCTGCCAGCCCGCCAGGGCCGCGCTCAGGCCGCGCCCGCCGGCCGCCCGGCGCTCGGCGAGCCGGGCCAGCGGAGGCAGCAGCCGCAGGGTCAGCACGGTCCCGGCGAGCAGCGCCAGCGCGGGCGCCGCCACCAGCAGCGGGTCCACGCCGAGCACCCCGGAGCTGTCGTCGGTCACGGCACCGGAGGTCTGCCGGCTGAGCTGGAAGTACGCCACCCCGGCCACGGCCAGCAGCCCGAGGTCCGCCCCCGCGCGCACCGCACCGGGCAGCGTCCGCACCCGGCCGCGCGCGAACGACGAGGTCAGCGCTGGCAGGGTCACCGCCAGCGCGCACCCGAGCGCGATGCCCGCCGCCACCAGCCACACCCCGAGCCGCCCGTCCCGCGGTAGGTCGAGACGCAGCCCGATCCGGGCCAACGGGCCGCGTCCGGCCAGCAGCCGGGTCAGCGGGCCCGCCAGCAGCGGGGCGCAGACCAGGGCGGGCAGCGCGAGCAGCAGCGCCTCCAGGGCGGCGAGGCCCGCGATCCGCCCGCGGGAGGCGCCGCGGGCCAGCAACAGCCTGCTCTCACCGGTGCGTTCACTGCTCAGCAGCCCCGCCACCAGCAGCAGGGCGCAGCCCGCGAGCAGCACCAGCTGGAGGGCGACGATCAGAAGGGTGGAGCGGGACAGCAGCAGGGAGCGGTCGGTGCGGTCGAGGACCTCGGGCAGGGCGGTCGCCGCGGTCGTGGCGCCGCCGAGGGAGGGCTCCTTGCGCAGGGCCGCGTTCCCGGCGAGGGCCGCCTCGCGCAGCGCGTCGGTGCGCGCGGTCGTCACCGTCGCGAAGTCGGCCGAGGCCAGCCAGCCCGACGCCCCGACGCTCACCGCGCCGTCGGTCAGCACGCCGGGATCGGCGAGCAGGGGGCCGTACGTCGTGAAATCGAGCGTGTTGATGCCCCGCCCGTGCAGGTCGTCGAGGAGCCAGTACGGGTCGTCGGCGCGCACGGGCCGGTACACCCCGGTCACCGTCACCCGCACCGCGGGGCCGCCCAGCCGGTCGGTGACCGTGAAGCGGGCCCCGGGGCGCAGATCGAGGGCGAGCGCGGCGGCCTGCGGGAGCGCCACCTCCACCAGCCCGTCGGCCGGCCGCGGCAACCGCCCCTCGACCAGCCGGACCCGGCTGCCGTCGAGCGCCGCGAACTGGGTGAGATCCGGGTCCCCGGACCGCTCGGCCTCGGGCTGGAGCGACCGCGGCAGCGCGTACGGACCCGACCTGAGCAGCGTCCGCACGGTCACCGGCAGCCCGTCGAAGGTCTGCCGCGCCACTTTTCGTACGGCGGTGTCGGCGGCCTCGCGACGGTCCTCGGGCACGCTCGCCTTGACGACCAGCGCGGTGTCGGCGGCGTTCCGCGGGTCGTTGAGGGAGTGCCGCAGGGCCGCGTCGCCGATCGCGCCCGAGTAGGCGGTCAGGGTCGCCAGGACCGCAGTGGTCAGCAGGACGGTGAGCAGGGCGGCGGCGAGCAGCAGCCGGTGCGCCCGCCCACGCAGGAACACGAAACGTGCGATTCCCCCGAACCCCGTCACGCGGCCCCCCGCCCGTGTTGTGACCTCCGGGCGAGGATGTCAGAGGGGAAGGGTGCGGGTAAGCGCTTGTAGCCCGGACTTGACCCGATTGTGATCGGAATCCGGCGCACGGCGACCGGAATCCGGCAATCAGTGAACGATGGTCACGCAGAGGTGATCAGTCGGCGGTGTTCACCATCGAAGCGGCCGCGTACGTCAGGTAGTCCCACAGCTGCGTCCGATGCGCCTCGGACAGACCGAGCTCGTCGACGGCGACCCGCATGTGCTTGAGCCAGGCGTCGTGCGCCGCGCGGTCCACGGCGAAGGGCGCGTGCCGCATCCGCAGGCGCGGGTGGCCGCGGTTGGCGCTGTAGGTCGTCGGCCCGCCCCAGTACTGCATCAGGAACAGCACGAGCCGCTCCTCGGCCGGTCCGAGGTCCTCCTCGGGGTACATGGGCCGCAGGACCGGGTCCTCGGCGACTCCCTCGTAGAAACGGTGGACGAGGCGGCGGAAGGTCTCCTCCCCGCCGACCTGCTCGTAGAAGGTCTGCGTCTGAAGCGTGCCGCGCCGGATCTCTTTCACGTCATCCATGGTCTCAGACGGGCCGGACGAGGACTCGAGGCTTAGGACCTCCGGTGCCCAGGGTGCAGAGTGGAGGTATGAGCGCGCACGCTCTCGACCGGGACCTCGCCGAACTCGCCGCCTCCGCGCGGGCGGCGCTGGTGCGGGAGATCGACGCGAGCGGGGCCTGGGCCGCCGACCCGGTGTGGCGGGAGGCCTTCGAGGCGGTGCCCCGGCATCTGTTCGTGCCCTACTACTACGTCGGGGTCATGGGCGGCTACGAGCGGCGCTGGGGCGAGAGCCGGGACCCGCGCACCCGGGAGAAGTGGCTGCGGGGGGCCTACGCCGACGTCCCGCTGGCCACCCGGCTGCGCGACGGCGAGCTGGTCTCCTCCAGCAGCCAGCCCTCCCTGATGGCGATGATGCTGACCGAGCTGCGGGTACGGCCCGGCGACCGGGTGCTGGAGATCGGCGCGGGCACCGGCTACAACGCGGCCCTGCTCGCGCACCGGCTCGGCGACGACGACCTCGTCACCACCGTCGACCTGGAACCGGAGATCACCGAGGCGGCGCGCGGACACCTGGCCGCGGCCGGCTATCACCCCGTCGTCGTCACCGGCGACGGAGCACGCGGGGTGCCCGAGCGCGCCCCCTTCGACCGGATCATCGTCACCTGCACCCTGCCGTCGGTCCCGGTCGCCTGGCTCGCCCAGTGCCGCCCGGGCGCACGCATCCTGACCCCGCTCGGCACCGGCCTGATCGCCCTGACCGTCCAGGACGCCGGACACGCCGAGGGACGGTTCCTGCCCACGCCCGCCTACTTCGTGCCCCTGCGCGGCGCGGAGCGGCACGAGAGGGGGTTCGTCGAGCTGGGCGGGGTGCCGCGCCGGGCCCGGGAGAGCGAGCTGTACCGGTTCCTGCTGGCGCTGAGCCGGGACAGCCTCGAACCGCACGAGGCGTACGCGCTGTGGGAACGCGAGGGCGAGCCGAGCCGGGAGCGCTACGGCATCACGGTCGCCGGAGAGCGGGAGTGGGCCTGGCTGGACTCGCCGGAGGGACCGTACGCCTGGCCCCTCCGGTGACGCGGCCGGCTGCTAGCCCCGCCTGATCGTGATCGTGGTCCACGCGCCCACGTGGACCCGGTCGCCGTCCTGCAACGGCACCGGCACGAACGGTGTGATCGGCTCCTCGGCGCCGTTGACCGTGGTGCCGTTCGTGGAGTTCTGGTCGACGACCGCCCACGAGCCGTCCGGCTGCTGGACCAGCACCGCGTGCTGGTGGGAGACGCCGGGGTCCTCCGGCGGCACCGACAGGTCGACGTCGGGGGTGTCGCCGGTGGAGTGCCTGCGGCGGCCGATGGTGACCTGGTTGCCGGTGAGCGTGCGCTGCTGCTCGGGGGAGTACGCGGGCAGGTTCAGGCCCGCGGCCTCGGGGCCGGAGCGCTGCATCATCGCCATGAAGTACTCGCGGTCCGGGCCGATGGTCGCCGTCCAGGTCGCCGGGCCCTGCTGCTGGAAGGGGGGCGCGGGCGGGGCCTGGGTGGAGCCGGGCTGGGGGTAGCCGTAACCGCCGGGGCCGTTGCCGGGTCCGCCCGGACCGCCGCCCGGGCCGCCGGGGGCGGTGGAGGACGGCGGGGAGATGACCCAGTCGTCGGCGCCGCCGCCGAAGGAGGGGCCGCCGGGCTGCGGACGGTTCGTCTCCTGCGGGTAGGAGGGCGGGGCGGAGGCGCCCTGCGCCTGGAAGCCCTGCGGGGCACCGCTGGTGGCGCCGGGGCCGGCCGGCGGGGTGGGGCCGGGGGGGGGGGGGGGGGGGGGGGGGGGGGGGGGGAGTTGTCCTGGCCGCCGTAGATTTCCGCGGCGGTGGCGAGGATGCGGAGGCAGGCGGGGCCGTCCAGGGCTGTGTGGTTGATGGTGAGGA
>NZ_JBHUXV010000017.1:0-122157 GCF_042669125.1 Streptomyces sp. NPDC057253
TTGCGGTAGAGCACCGCGCCCGCCAGGAGCGCCCCGGCGCCCACCGGGATGGCCAGGCCGATCGGCAGGTCGCTGCCGGTGCGGGCGAGCTGCGCGCTGCCCAGGGGCTGGGTCACGGTCTGGGTGCCGGGGTGGTTGCCGTGGCCGCCCGGAGCTCCGGGGGCGTGCGGAGTGCCCGGGGTGCCGGGCGGACCGGGCACCTCAGGGCTTCCCGGGTGCCCGGGGCTGCCCGGCTGTTCCGGCGATCCGGGCGGCGTCTGGGAGCCGCCGGGCGGGGTGTGGTGCCCGCCGGAGCCGTAGCCGCAGTCGTTGCCCATGGCGGGGTTCCCGATGCCGATGACATCGACGCTGTTCCCGCAGACGTTCACGGGGGCGTCGATCGGCACCTCGACGTGGTTGCCCGACCCCACGCCGGGCGAGCCACCGGTGTGACCGCCGGCGTGCGAGCCCCCGGAGCCACCGGAGCCGCCGTGCCCGCCGTGACCTCCCGAGCCCCTGGATCCGCCGTGCCCGCCATGGCCGCCGTGCCCCTGGCCGCCGTGGCTCCCGTGTCCTCCGTACCCACCCGAGTCGCCGTAGCCGCCCGAGTCTCCGTACCCGCCCGAGTCGCCGTGGCCGCCGGGCGATCCGTGGCCTCCGCCCCTGCTTCCGCCCTTGTTGCCGCAGCTGTTGCCCATCGCCGGGTTGAGGACCCCGACGACGTCCACGGTGTTGCCGCAGGCGTTCACCGGCGCGTGCACCGGCGCGGAGACCGTGTTGCCCGACAGCACGCCGGGCGAGTTCGCGCTCGATCCGCTCGCGCCCGAGTCCGCGTGGGCGGCGCCTCCCGCGGCGGCGATCACGCCCGTCGCGGCGGCCACTGTCATCAGGCCCTTACGGGTGACTTGTCGCATGTACTGATTCCCTGCCTTCGACCTTGTCTCGAAATACCGCTGCCAAGCGGTTCTTTTCTTTTCGAAAAGGCCGGTCGGCCCCGGAGCGCATGGCGTGCACTCCGGGGCCGACGGGCTCAGCCCTGTTTAACTGAGGGCGAGGCACAACGTCACTTGTTGATGCACGTGTTGCCGAAGGCGGGGTTCAGCAGACCGATCACGGAAACCGTGTTGCCGCAGACGTTCACCGGGACGTGCACGGGAACCTGGACGACGTTGCCGGACAGCACGCCCGGGGAGCCCACGGCGGCACCCTGCGCACCCGCATCGGCGACGGCAAGGCCCGCGCCCGCCAGAACCAGGCCACCAGTGGCAGCCGCAGCGGCGACGACCTTCTTGATCATTATTCCTCCTTGTTGGCAATGCGATCCCAAGCAGCGGATCGCATCACCTGTAACGAGGAGGGAGTAATGGGGATACGAGCTTATGAGCGCATTCACTCTTCCCGGACGATCTCGCACGCCCGGCCGAATATCCGCGTCAACAGCGGAATGGCCGCCCCGACACCCGTCATCAGCTCGCGTCGATAAAGCGGTCCAGCACCCGCACACCGAACTTCAGCCCGTCCACCGGCACCCGCTCGTCCACGCCGTGGAACA
The DNA here is from genome assembly GCF_042669125.1 of Streptomyces sp. NPDC057253. Taxonomy (NCBI): domain Bacteria; kingdom Bacillati; phylum Actinomycetota; class Actinomycetes; order Kitasatosporales; family Streptomycetaceae; genus Streptomyces; species Streptomyces sp. NPDC057253. The sequence continues at coordinate 1,532 of NZ_JBHUXV010000017.1, forward strand.
TGCCCGCGAAGTCCAGCTCCGGCGGGAGCTTGAGCGGCGCGAAGCCGAAGCCGCGGATGCCGAGCTCGTCGAAGGACTTGGCGTCGGTGCCGCCGGAGAGCATGTAGGGGATCGCCTTGGCGGCCGGGTCCTCGGCGACCAGCGCGGACTGCATGGCGTCCACGAGGGCGCCGTCGAAGGTGGTCTCCACGGCCTTGTCGGAGTGCACGTCCTCGCGCCGGACCTTGGGGCCGAGGATCTTGTCGAGGTCGGCGAGGAACTCCTCCTCGTGGCCGGGCAGGAAGCGCCCGTCGACATGTGCGGTGGCCTCGCCGGGGATGACGTTGACCTTGTAGCCGGCGCCGAGCTGGGTGGGGTTGGCGGTGTTGCTGAGGGTCGCGCCGATGAGCTTGGCGATACCGCCGAGCCGGGCGAGGGTGCCCTCCATGTCCTCCGGGTCCAGCTCGGTGCCGAGCGCGTCGCCGAGTTCGTCCAGGAAGGCCCGGGTGGTCTTGGTGACCCGGACCGGGAACTTGTGCCGGCCCAGTCGGGCGACCGCCTCGGACAGTTCGGTGATGGCGTTGTCCCGGTGGATCATCGAACCGTGTCCTGCGGTGCCGGCCACGGTCAGCTTCATCCAGTGCATGCCCTTCTCGGCCGTCTGGATCAGGTAGAGCCGGCGCTGCTCGTTCACCGTGAAGGAGAAGCCGCCGACCTCGCTGATCGCCTCGGTGACGCCCTCGAAGAGCTCGGGGTGGTGGTCGACGAGGTGCCGGGCGCCGAACGTGCCGCCCGCCTCCTCGTCGGCGAGGAAGGCGAGGACGATGTCCCGGGGCGGCCTGCGCCCGCTGCGCAGCCGGTCGCGGACGACCGCCAGGGTCATCGCGTCCATGTCCTTCATGTCGACGGCGCCCCGCCCCCACACGCACCCGTCCGCGACCTCGCCGGAGAACGGGTGGTGGGTCCAGTCCTGCGCGTTGGCGGGTACGACGTCCAGGTGGCCGTGGATCAGCAGCGCGGGCCGGGACGGGTCCTCGCCGGCGATCCGGGCCACGGTGGAGGCGCGTCCCGGGTGCGACTCGAAGATCTGCGGGTCGAGGCCCACCTCGGCGAGCTTCTCCGCGACCCACTCGGCCGCCTTGCGCTCGCCCGGCCCTGAGTGGTCGCCGTAGTTGCTGGTGTCGATCCGGATCAGCTCGCGGCAGAGGTCCACGACCTCGTCCTCGCCGGTGACGCCCCTGGCCGTGTCCGTGTCGCTCACGCTGTTCCTCCCGCTGTCACTGCTGGTGGTTCCCCACATCCTCTCCCCGCGCCCCGGTCCGTCCCAAGACGGGGCCCGGCCCGTCACACGCCGTTCACGTGGGGCCCCGGGCCGGGGCCGGGGGTGATCGGGGCGGGTCCGGAGCTGGTCCGGGGGGTGATCGGGGCCCCTCGAAAGCCTGGTAATGTTTCCTTCGTCGCCGCGGGGAGAACCCCGCACGACAGACACCTTGTCCGGGTGGCGGAATGGCAGACGCGCTAGCTTGAGGTGCTAGTGCCCTTTATCGGGCGTGGGGGTTCAAGTCCCCCCTCGGACACCAGCCGAATCCCCTCGGCCGCTCAGGCGGCCGGGGGGATTCGTCGTATTCGCCCTTGTGTTCGCTGTATGTGGGGCATCTCTCGCTCGCTGTAAAGATCACCAGGTCAGAGGGTGTACGTCAGCCGCGCCAGGCACCCGTACGGCCGTCCCGAGTCGCCGTTTCGATGGCGCGAACCTAGCGTCGTACTAAAATTTCCGGCTTGTTACGAGCTGGAGCCGGACAACCCCAGGCAGACCTGCGGGCCCGCCAGCGCCCCGGAGGTCTCCGGGATCGAGACGCGAGGACCGATGGCAGCCATACACGAGAGCAGTGCTCTCGGCCTGCTCAACGAAGAGCTCAGCGCAGAGATCCGCGAAGAGTTCGGCGACACCGCCCGCTTCTCCGGGGGCCCCGCCGCCTCCCCCCGCACCCTCGTCGACGTGCTCGACGCGTCGGTGCGGTCCTACCCCGACGAGCTCGCCCTGGACGACGGGACGACCCGGCTCAGCTACCGCGCCCTCGCCGCCGAGGTGGAGCGGCTGCGCCGCAGGCTCGCCGCCTCCGGGGTCGGGCTCGGCGACCGGGTGGGCGTCCGGGTGCCGTCCGGCACCACCGACCTGTACGTGGCGATTCTCGCCGTCCTCGCCGCGGGTGCCGCCTACGTCCCCGTCGACGCCGAGGACCCCGACGAGCGGGCCGAGCTGGTGTTCGGGGAGGCCGGGGTGCGGGCCGTGGTCGGCGCCGGGCACGAGCTGACCGTCCACGGTCGCGCCGACGTCCCCGCGGCCCGGCCCGGCATCGAGCACGACGCCTGGATCATCTTCACCTCCGGCTCCACCGGGAAGCCCAAGGGCGTCGCGGTGAGTCACCGCAGCGCGGCCGCCTTCGTGGACGCCGAGGCCGCGCTCTTCCTCACCGAGGACCCCATCGGTCCCGGTGACCGGGTCATGGCGGGGCTGTCGGTCGCCTTCGACGCCTCCTGCGAGGAGATGTGGCTGGCCTGGCGCTACGGCGCCTGTCTGGTGCCGGTGCCGCGCTCGCAGGTCAGGAGCGGCGCTGACCTCGGGCCCTGGCTGGTGGAGCAGGAGATCACGGTCGTCTCGACGGTGCCGACGCTCGCCGCGCTGTGGGAGCCCGAGACCCTCAACGACGTACGGCTGCTGATCTTCGGCGGTGAGGCCTGCCCGCCCGAGCTGGTGCAGCGGCTGGTCACCGAGGGGCGTGAGGTGTGGAACACCTACGGGCCGACGGAGGCGACCGTGGTGGCCTGTGCCTCGCTCATGTCCGGCGAGGAGCCCGTCCGGATCGGGCTGCCGCTGGACGGCTGGGAGCTGGCCGTCGTGGACGAGGCCGGGGAGCCCGTGCCGATGGGCGCGAGCGGCCAGCTGGTGATCGGCGGGGTCGGGCTCGCCCGGTACCTGGACGCCGAGAAGGACGCGGAGAAGTACGCGCCACTGACGTCGCTGGGCTGGGAGCGGGCGTACCGCAGCGGTGACCTGGTGAAGGCGGAGCCCGAGGGGCTGGTCTTCCTCGGGCGGGCCGACGAGCAGATCAAGCTCGGTGGCCGGCGGATCGAGCTCGGTGAGGTCGACGCGGCGCTCCAGGCCCTGCCCGGGGTCGCGGGAGCGGCCGCCGCCGTGCGCACCGCCCGCAGCGGCAACCAGCTCCTGGTCGGGTACGTCGTCACGCAGGACGGCTGGGACCACACGGCCGCCGTGGAGAAGCTGCGGGCCGAACTGCCCGCCGCCCTGGTGCCGTTGCTGGCCCCGGTCGAGGACCTGCCGACCCGGACCTCCGGCAAGGTGGACCGCAACGCGCTGCCCTGGCCGCTGGAGGGGCTGGAAACGGCCGTGAAGGCCGAGGAGTTGTACGGCACCGAGGCCTGGCTCGCGGAGCAGTGGGCCGAGGTCCTCGGCATTCCGGTCGGCAGTGCCCGCGACGACTTCTTCGCGATCGGCGGTTCCAGCCTGGCCGCCGCCCAGTTGACCACCCGGCTGCGCACCCGCTACCCGAGCGCGGCCGTGCTCGACATCTACCAGCAGCCCACGCTGCGGAAGTTGGCCCGGCGCCTGGAGGAGTCCGTCCAGGACGACGGGGCCGCACGGGTGATCTCGCCCGTACCGGTCACGGCACGGATGGTCCAACTCCTGGTCCTGATTCCTCTGTTCACGCTGATGGGCCTGCGGTGGATGGTGCCGCTGGCCGCGCTCGGCAATGTCCTGCCGTACTCCTGGCTGCCGAACGCCTCCTGGTGGCTGGTGGGGGCCGGGGGCCTGCTGCTCTTCAGCCCGCCCGGGCGGCTCGCGCTGGCGGCCGGTGGGGCGCGGCTGCTGCTGCGCGGTGTCCGGCCGGGCCGCCACCCGCGCGGGGGCAGCGTCCACCTGCGGCTGTGGACGGCCGAGCGGCTCGCCGAGTTCACCGGCGCGACCTCGCTGACCGGCGCGTGGCTGGAGCGGTACGCGCGGGCGCTGGGCGCCAGGATCGGCCAGGACGTGGATCTGCACTCGCTGCCTCCGGTCACCGGCATGCTCAAGCTGGGCCGGGGCGCTGCCGTGGAGTCCGAGGTGGACCTGTCCGGCTGGTGGCTGGACGGCGACCGGCTGGAGATCGGCCAGGTCAAGGTGGGCGCGCACGCCGTCGTCGGCACGCGCAGCATGCTCTTCCCGGGCGCCCGGGTCGGCAAGCGGGCCGAGGTGGCCCCCGGCTCGGCGGTCACCGGGCAGATCCCGACCGGACAGCGCTGGGCGGGCGCACCGGCGGTCAAGCTCGGCAAGGCCAAGCGGAACTGGCCGAAGGAGCGGCCGGTGCGGGGCACGTGGTGGCGGGTGATGTACGGCGTGACGGGCTTCGCGCTCAGCGCCCTGCCGGTGCTCGCGGCCGGGGCGTCCCTGCTCATGGCCCGTGTGCTCGTCGACCCGGCGGACCTGACCGTCTCCGGCGTGGCCCTGGCCCTGGTCCCGGCGACGCTGGCCTTCGGCCTGGCCTACGCGCTGCTGCTGCTCGTCGCCGTACGGCTGCTGAGCCTGGGGCTGCGCGAGGGGACGTATCCGACGCACAGCCGCATCGGGTGGCAGGCCTGGACCGTGACACAGCTGATGGACCGCTCGCGCGAGACGCTGTTCCCGCTGTACGCCGGGCTGGTCACGCCGGTGTGGCTGCGGCTGCTCGGGATGCGGATCGGGCGCGGGGCCGAGGTGTCGACCGTGCTGGCGCTGCCGAGCCTGACCACGGTCGGTGAGGGCGCGTTCCTGGCCGACGACACGCTGACCGCGCCGTACGAGCTGGGGGGCGGCTGGGTGCGGATAGGGCGCGCGGAGATCGGGCGGCGGGCCTTCCTCGGGAACTCGGGGATGACCGCGCCGGGGCGGACCGTGCCGGACGGCGGCCTGGTGGGTGTGCTGTCGGCGACGCCGAAGAAGGCCAAGAAGGGCACGTCGTACCTCGGGCTGCCGCCGGTGAAGCTGCCGCGCAGCGCGGCCGACAGTGATCAGAGCCGGACGTACGAGCCGTCGGCGGGGCTGCTGTGGGCGCGCGGTCTGGTGGAGCTGTGCCGGATCGTGCCGGTGCTCTGCTCGGCGGGGCTGGCCGTGCTGACGGTGGCCGCGCTGTGCCTGCTGGGGCCGTGGGCCTGGCTGCTGGCCGGTGCGGTGCTGCTCGCGGCGGGGGCGGCCGCGGGGCTGGTGTCGATCGTGGCGAAGTGGCTGCTGGTGGGGCGGCACGGCACGGGGGAGCACCCGCTGTGGAGCGGCTTCGTGTGGCGCAACGAGCTCGCGGACACCTTCGTCGAGGTGCTGGCGGTGCCGTGGCTCGCGGGTTCGGTGCCCGGTACGCCGCTGATGACGGCGTGGCTCAGGGGGCTCGGCGCGAAGATCGGCAAGGGCGTCTGGGTGGAGAGCTACTGGCTGCCGGAGACCGATCTGGTGACGCTGGAGGACGCGGCGACGGTCAACCGTGGCTGTGTGCTCCAGACCCACCTCTTCCACGACCGGATCTTGCGGACGGATACTGTTGTTCTCCGTGAGGGCGCCACGCTGGGCCCTGGCGGGATCGTGCTGCCCGGCAGCACGGTCGGGGCCCGCACCACGCTGGGTCCCGCGTCGCTCGTCATGGCCGCGGAGTCCGTCCCGGACGACACCCGCTGGCTCGGCAACCCGATCGAGGCATGGCGTCCCTGAACGCGGGCCACCCGGAGTCGGTGAGCGGTGTACCGGCGGATCCGAGTGGCGACGCGGCGCAGGGAGCGGAAGCGGCAGTGGCAGTTCAGCAGGCGGCGGGTTCGGACCCGTACTTCCCGGACCACGGTGACGCCCGGTACCGGGTGCACCGGTACGAGCTCGCGCTGGACTACCGCCCCGCCCCGAACCGGCTCGCCGGGAGCGCCCGGATCAACGCCATAGCGGGGCGCTCGCCGCTCACCGAGTTCATGCTCAACCTGTCCGACTTCAAGATCGGCCGGGTGCGGGTGGACGGCCGGCAGGCCCACTACACGCACCGCGGCGGGAAGCTGCGGGTCCGGCCCGCGAAGGCGGTGCGGCCGGGGGCCGCGTTCACGGTCGAGGTGCACTGGTCGGGCAACCCCAAGCCGGTGAACAGCCCGTGGGGCGGGCTCGGCTGGGAGGAGCTGGAGGACGGGGCGCTGGTGGCGAGCCAGCCGATCGGGGCGCCGTCCTGGTACCCGTGCAACGACCGGCCCGCGGACAAGGCGTCGTACCAGATCTCGGTCACCACGCCGTCGGCGTACGCGGTGGTGGCGGGCGGCAGGCTGCTGACGCGTACGACCCGCGCCTCCACGACGACGTGGGTGTACGAGCAGGCCGCGCCCACGTCCAGCTATCTCGTCGGGCTGGCGATCGGCAAGTACCAGACGGTGCTGCTCGGCGACCCGGGCCCCGGCGGGGTGCCGCAGCACGGGCACATCCCGGCGCATCTCCTGCCGGAGTTCTCCCGGGACTTCGCGCGGCAGCCGCAGATGATGGACCTGTTCCAGGAGCTGTTCGGGCCGTATCCCTTCGACGAGTACGCGGTGCTCGTCACGGAGGAGGAGCTCGATGTGCCCGTCGAGGCCCAGGGGTTGTCGCTGTTCGGCGCCAACCACGTGGACGGGGCCCGGGGTTCGGAGCGGCTGGTCGCGCACGAGCTGGCCCACCAGTGGTTCGGCAACAGCGTGTCCATCGCGGACTGGCGGCACATCTGGCTGAACGAGGGGTTCGCCAAGTACGCCGAGTGGCTGTGGTCGGAGCGCTCGGGCGGCCGTACGGCCCAGCAACTCGCCGCCGCCGCGCACCGGTTGCTGTCCTCGCTCCCCCAGGACCTGCGGCTCGCGGACCCGGGACGCAAGTCGATGTTCGACGACCGGCTCTACGAGCGGGGCGGACTCACCGTGCACGCGATCCGCTGCGCGATGGGCGACGAGGCGTTCTTCCGGATGCTGCGCGGCTGGGCCGGGCTGCACCGGGGCGGGGCCGTGACCACCTCGACGCTCGCGGCGCATGTGAACCGCTACGCGGACGAGTCCCTGGACGGCCTGTTCAGGGCCTGGGTGCACGGGACGGCCCTGCCCGCGCTGCCGACTCTGGGTCCGGCCCGGCCGGCGCACCCGCCCACCAACACGGGCCCGGTGCAGCCGTGAGCCGCCGCAGCGCACGGCCGCGGCCCGGCTGTCCTTGCGGTCTTCCGGAGCCGTACGACGCCTGCTGCGGGCGTTTCCACCGGGGTGAGGCCGCCGCGCCGACCGCCGAGGCGCTGATGCGGTCGCGGTACTGCGCCTTCGTGAAGCGGGACGAGGGGTATCTGCTGCGGACCTGGCATCCGCGGACCCGGCCGCCGGGCGTGGACTTCGATCCCGGGATGCGGTGGGTCGGTCTGGAGATCCTCGACGGCGCCGACGGCTCGGCCTTCCACACCACCGGCACGGTGACGTTCCGCGCCTCCTTCAAGGGCGGTTCGCTGCATGAGCGCAGCCGGTTCGAGCGGGTCGACGGGGCTTGGGTGTACGTGGACGGCGACTTTCTCGACTAGGGGGCCAGGATGTCCAGTTCCTGAAGCGCGCCCTCCGCGATCTCGCGGGTCAGCGCCTCCGCGTGGCCCGCGTCGCCCGCGCGGATCGCCTCGGCGAGGCGGACGTGCAGGGTGACGGCGGCGGGGTCGGGGTCTTCGAACATGACCTCGTGCCGGGTGCGACCGGTAAGGACCTCGGCGACGACGTCCCCGAGGCGGGCGAACATCTCGTTGCCCGACGCGTTGAGGATCACGCGGTGGAAGGCGATGTCGTGGAAGAGGTAGCCCTCCAGGCGGTGGCCCTTGGAGTTCGCGACCATGCCGAGCGCGCACTCGGTGAGTTCGGCGCACTGCTCGGCGGTCGCGTGCTTGGCGGCCAGGCCCGCCGCCACCGGCTCGATCGCCGAGCGCAGCACGGTCAGTGAGCGCAGCTGCTGGGGGCGGTCGGCACCGGCCAGCCGCCAGCGGATGACCTGGGGGTCGTAGACGTTCCACTCGGCCTTGGGGCGGACCGTGACGCCCACGCGGCGGCGGGACTCGACCAGGTGCATGGACTCCAGGACCCGGACCGCCTCGCGCATCACCGAGCGTGAGACGTCGAAACGCTGTGCCAGTTCGTCGGTGCGCAGAACGCTGCCCGGCGGGTACTCGCCCGCGGTGATCGCGGGGCCGAGGGTTTCCAGTACCTGGCCGTGCAGCCCCCGGCCCGATGTGCTCATGCACTCAGAGTACGGGGCGCGTCACGCCCGGAAAAAGTCAGACTTATTTGTCACAGACTCTTGAATAGTCCTACCTAATGGGTTTCAGTGGCGTCGGCATCAGATGTCGAAGACATGTCGTGGACGACAGCAGACAGTGAGGCAGCGATGAACACCCCCCATGTCGTCGTGGTCATGGGCGTCGCGGGCACCGGGAAGACCACCGTCGGTCCCCTGCTCGCGGCCCGGCTCGGCGTGCCCTACGCCGAGGGCGACGACTTCCACCCGCCCGCCAACATCGCCAAGATGTCGGCCGGCACCCCGCTCACCGACGACGACCGGTGGCCGTGGCTGGACGCCATCGGCTCCTGGGCGCAGGGGCGGGCGGGGCTCGGCGGGGTGGTCAGCTGCTCGGCGCTGAAGCGGTCGTACCGCGACCGGCTGCGGGCCGAGGCGCCCGGGGTCGTCTTCGTGCACCTGGCGGGCGACCGGGCCCTCATCGAGGACCGGATGTCGCACCGGCAGGGCCACTTCATGCCCACCGCGCTGCTGGACTCGCAGTTCGCCACGCTCCAGCCCCTCCAGGAGGACGAGGCCGGGGTCGTGGTGGACGTGTCCGGCAGCCCGGAGGAGATCACCGGGCGGGCCGCGAAGGCGCTCACCGAACTCCCGTAACACTCCCCTTCCGAAGAACACCCCCGTACCTGCAAGGGAACCCCCGTGACCAGACTCAGCGTCGAGATGCTGGCAGCGGACGCACCGGAGCCGATCACCTCGGCCGGTCACGCTCAGCTGGGCATCGCCGTCCTGGTGGGCATCGCCGTCATCGTCGTACTCATCACCAAGTTCAAGTTGCACGCCTTCTTGTCGCTGACCCTGGGCACGCTGGTGCTCGGCGCGGTCGCCGGAGCGCCGCTCGACAAGGTCATCACCAGCTTCACCACCGGTCTCGGCACCACGGTCGCCGGTGTCGGTGTGCTGATCGCGCTCGGCGCGATCCTCGGCAAGATGCTCGCCGACTCGGGCGGGGCCGACCAGATCGTCGACACCATCCTGGAGAAGGCGGGCGGCCGTTCGATGCCGTGGGCGATGGTCCTCATCGCCTCGGTGATCGGTCTGCCGCTGTTCTTCGAGGTCGGTGTGGTGCTGCTGATCCCGGTCGTGCTGATGGTCGCCAAGCGCGGCAACTACTCGCTGATGCGCATCGGCATCCCGGCCCTCGCGGGTCTGTCCGTGATGCACGGCCTGGTGCCGCCGCACCCCGGCCCGCTGGTCGCGATCGACGCGGTCGACGCCAACCTCGGTGTCACGCTCGCGCTCGGTGTCCTGGTCGCCATTCCGACGGTGATCATCGCGGGGCCGGTGTTCTCGCGGTACGCCGCCCGCTGGGTGGACGTGCCGGCACCGGACCGGATGATCCCTCAGCGTGCCTCGGAGGAACTGGAGAAGCGCCCGGGCTTCGGTCCGACGCTCGCCACGATTCTCCTGCCCGTCGTCCTGATGCTGTCCAAGGCACTGGTCGACATAGTCATCGACGACCCCGAGAACCTCACCCAGCGCGTCTTCGACGTCGTCGGCTCCCCGATGATCGCCCTGCTGGCCGCGGTCCTGGTGGGCATCTTCACGCTGCTGCGCCCGGCCGGCTTCGGCAGGGACCGGCTCTCCCCGCTCGTCGAGAAGGGGCTCGCGCCCATCGCCGGCATCCTGCTGATCGTCGGCGCGGGCGGCGGCTTCAAGCAGACCCTGATCGACTCCGGGGTGGGTCAGATGGTCCTGGACATCTCCAAGGACTGGTCGATCCCGGCCCTGCTGCTGGCCTGGCTGATCGCGGTCGCGATCCGGCTCGCCACCGGTTCGGCGACGGTCGCCACGATCTCCGCGGCCGGCCTGGTCGCCCCGCTCGCGGAGGGCATGTCGACCGGGGAGACGGCCCTGCTGGTCCTCGCCATCGGCGCCGGCTCGCTCTTCTTCAGCCATGTCAACGACGCCGGGTTCTGGCTGGTCAAGGAGTACTTCGGCCTGGACGTCCCGCAGACCATCAAGACCTGGTCCCTGATGGAGACGATCATCTCGGTGGTCGCGGGCGGCATCGTGCTGCTGCTCTCCCTGGTCATCTAGCGGTACGACCCCTGCGGCACCCCCTGTCGGCTACGGCCGCCACAGGGGGTGTTCGCTTTCGGCCCACTCCCGGCTCACTTCTCCGGTGCGCAGCCCCCGCCGCGCCTCCGGATCCCCCAGTGCCATCCCGATGTGACCCGCCAGAACGATGCCGATCGTCAGGGCCAGCCAGTCGTGGACGAAGGTCGCGCTGGTGCGCCACTGGATCGGGGTGAGGTGGGTGAACCACATGAGGAGGCCGGTGCCGAGCATGACGAGGGTCGCGCCGGCGATCCAGGCGGCGTAGATCTTCTGGCCCGCGTTGAACTTGCCGGCCGGGCGGGAGGCGCGGCGTTTGTCGCGGCGCAGGGCGGCGCGCAGCCAGACGCGGTCGTGCGGGCCGAAGCGGTTGAGGAAGCCCAGGTCGGCGCGGAAGGCGCGGGAGGCGAGGCCGAGGAGGACCGGTACGGGCAGGGTGAGGCCCGCCCACTCGTGGACGCGGACCACCAGCTCACGGCGGCCGACGAGTTCGGCGAACTGGGGGATGTAAAGGCAGGCGGCGGTGGCCACGCAGATGCCCATCAGGGCGGCCGTGGTGCGGTGCACCCACTTCTGGGAGCGGCCGAAGCGCCGGATCCGGGCCTGGGGCGGGGCGTCAACTCGTAGGTTCATCGTCCCGCCCGTTCGACTTGCCGACCCAGGCGTCCACGTCGTAGCCCCGGTCCTCCCAGTAGCCCGGCTCCACGTCCTCGGTGACGGTGATGCCGGAGAGCCACTTGGCGGACTTGTAGAAGTACATGGGCGCCACGTAGAGGCGGACCGGGCCGCCGTGGGAGTGGCCGATCTCCTTGTCCTGCATGCGCAGGGCGACCAGGACGTCCGGGCGGCGGGCCTGGTCGAGGGTGAGGCTCTCGGAGTACGCCCCGTCGAAGCAGGTGAAGCGGACGGCGCCCGCCTTGGCGGTCACTCCGGCGGCGTCCAGCAGCGCGGAGAGCCGTACGCCTTCGAAGGGCGTGTCCGGGACCCGCCAGCCCGTCACGCACTGCACGTCCTTGACCAGCCTGGTCTGGGGCAGTGCCCGCAGGTCGGCCAGGGTGTAGGTGCGGGGGCGGGAGACCAGGCCGTCGATCTTGAGCTGGTAGTTCGAGGCGTTCTTGTGCGGGACGGACGAGGTCACCGAGTAGTAGCGGAAGCCGCCGCCGTTCGGGAGCAGGCCGGTCAGGCCCGTGGGGTCCTTGTCGGCGGCGCTGCCGAGGAAGGCCTCCAGTCCGCGTTGCAGGGTGGGCGCGGCGACCACGCCGAGGGCGCCCAGGCCGAGGGTGCCGAGGAGGACGCGGCGGCCGATCGGCCTGCCGGGCTGCTCCTCGGGGTGTTCGGAGTTCACGTACCCATTCGAACACCCGCGACCCCGGCGGGACCAGGAATCGCGGGTGCTCGTCAGACTTCCGTAACGAGTTCTCACGGCCCTCTCAGAGTGCTACGACGTCTCCTCGGCCGCCTTCTCCAGCTGGAAGGCCTCGTTGCCGAGCCCGATCCGGGCGTGCGCCTCGGGATTGCGGGCCTTCAGGAGGAGCCCCTGGGCCAGGCCCACCAGCAGGGCGAGGCCGATGATGCCGGGCAGTACCCAGCTCAGCGAGGAGTCCGGGCCCGCGCCGACCAGGACGTCGAAGTCCTTCACCGTGTAGACGGCGATCACCAGCAGGGCGATGCCGGCGAGGGCGGAGGTGACCAGCCGCCAGGCCTGGGCGGCCACGGCGCCGCGCCGCACGAAGAAGACGATCACGGAGGCGGAGGCGGCCGCCATCAGCACGATCACGCCGAGGGAGCCGATGTTGCCGAACCAGGTGAACAGGTGCAGGACCGGCTCGGTCGGGTCGCCGGTGGGCTTGTCGTCGGCGATCGCGAAGACGGCCACGACCACCACGGACACCACGGTCTGGAGCAGCGAACCGGTGGCGGGCGCCCCGCTCGCGCTGTTGGTGCGGCCGAAGGCGGCGGGCAGCAGGCCCTCGCGGCCCATGGCGAAGGCGTAGCGGGCGACGACGTTGTGGAAGCTGAGCAGGGCCGCGAACATGCCGGTCACGAAGAGGAAGTGGAGGACGTCGGTGAAGGTGCCACCGAGCCGGGACTCGGTGAGGCCGAAGAGCAGTCCGGCGCTCTGCTTCTGGGACTCGGCGACGATCGCCGAGGGGCCGGTGGCGACGGTGAGGGCCCAGCTGCTGAGCGCGAAGAACACGGCGACCCCGCTGACGGCCAGGAACATCACGCGCGGTACGAGGATGTGCGGCCGGCTGGTCTCCTCGGCGTACACCGGCGCCTGTTCGAAGCCCGTGAAGGCCGCGATGCAGAAGCACAGAGCGGTGGCCACACCCGCGCCGCTGAGCGTGTCGGGGTTGAAGGCGTGCAGGGACAGGCCCTCGGCCGCCGGGTCGGCGACGGCGGCGATGTCGAAGATGACGACCAGGGCGACTTCGATGATCAGCAGGACGCCGAGCACGCGCGCGTTGACGTCGATCTTCAGCCAGCCGAGCGCGCCGACGACCAGGGCGGCGACCAGGGCCGGTATCCACCAGGCCACCGACAGGTCGGCGTAGGTGGCGAACAGTCCGGAGACCTCGAAGCCGAAGATGCCGTAGATGCCGACCTGGAGGGCGTTGTAGGCGACCAGGGCGACCAGGGCCGCGCTCGCGCCCGCTGTGCCGCCGAGGCCGCGGGAGATGTAGGCGTAGAAGGCGCCCGCGTTGTGGACGTGCCGGCTCATCTCGGCGTAGCCGACGCTGAACAGGACGAGGACGACACCGAGGACGACGAAGAGCAGGGGCTGGCCGACGATCCCCATCACCGCGAATGTGGTGGGCATGACACCAGCGACGACCATGAGGGGCGCGGTCGCCGCGAGGACGGAGAGCAGCAGGCCCCCGGTGCCGAGCCGGCCGGCCCGCAGCGCGCGGTCCTCGCCCTTGAACGTACTGATGCCTGGTCTGCTCGTGCTGGAACTGTCGGTGGTCATGCGGACCGTCCTTCTGGGGTTCGGGGGTGCTACACCGTGCCGAGCGCGCTGTCGCGGGCGGCACGGAAGGCGGAGTACGGCTCGCGGTCCGGATAGGACCAGGGGGCCGGGGTGGGGCGTTCGCCGATGCGGTGGAAGAGGGCGGCGGCCTCGGCGCCGCGGCCCTCGCAGACCTTCGCGTGGGCGAGGAAGTTCAGGTCGACCAGTCGGCGGGGGTGGTCCTCGTGCTCCCACTCCAGCCACCAGTCGAAGGCCGACTTCATGACCTGCCGGGCCCGGCGGCCGGTCCAGTGCCCGGAGGCGGCGGGGTCGCGCGGCTCGTGACCGGCGGCGGCCAGCGCCCGGTAGCGCTCGGCGTGCGCGATGACCGGCAGGATCGCGAGCGGTGAGTCGGCGGGTGCCTGTTCGGCGGCCCACTTGGCGAAGTCGTACACCTCGTGCAGCGGGTCGGGTCCGGCCTCGGCGCGGCGCTCGGCCAGCCGGGCGACCATCAGGTGGTGGGCGTGGTGGTGGTCGGCGTAGCGCTGTCTGATCTCGCCGAACACGTCGGACACCTCGTCGGCCGCGCCTAGGTCGCGCTCCAGCAGGAGCAGGCCGAGCCAGGGGGTCGGGTCGGCGGGCGCGCGCAGGGCCGCGGTCCGGCAGGCCTCGCGGGCGTCGGCGGGCTTGCCCTTGCCGCGCTGGACGCGCTGGACCAGAGACAGGGCGAGGAGGACGGCGGCGTCGGGGGCGTCCGGTTCGGCCACCAGCCAGTCCCGGGCCCAGGCCTCGCTGTACGGTTCCGCGGCGAGCACCGTCACCCGGTGGCCGCGCCGGTCCCAGTCGTCACCGGTGCGGGCGAGCAGCGACCGCACCGCCTGCCATCTGCCCTGCGCCAGCGCGGCGCGCGCCTCGATGAGTTCGGCGTCGTCGAGGGCCGCGTCGAAGGCCTGCGCGGCGCGTTTTCGACTGCGGCCGAAGGGGGGCGGGGGCGGCGACACCGTGTGGGCTGTCCTCACGGAACATGGGGCGTGACGGGTGGGGCGGGAGGGGTGCCTGCGCGGATACGGGCAGGCAGGGACAGTCGATGCGGGTGGGTTCGGCTGGCCGATTCGCACCGCCATCGACTGATCACGGACAGCCAACCCCTCACCGGGGGTTTCCGTCAAGAGTCGAAGGCGCGTTACACGCGTCAACTCTCCACACCTGAGGGGAAGTTGTGATACTCCGGTGCTGGTGGGACCGGGTCAAGGCCCGGCGTCTGTGGCGTACGCCATGGCGCGGCCCTCCCCCGCACCGCACCATGGCGGGAACCCCCGCCGCCCGGACAGGCGCGAGGGCCGAATCGACGGTCCGAATGCGGGTACTCCCAGGGGCAAGCCGGGCACTGGGACGCTACAGTCGGCGACTAACCACCCGCCGCCCGGCCGGACGATCGAGGTAGACAGCGTGTCGGTTCTGGTTCTGACTCTCGCCGTGAGTGCTGCCTGTTGCCTGGGCTTCGGCTTTGTGCTGCAGCAGAACGCGGCCCGTCAGGCCCCGCTGAGCGACTTCCTCTCGCCCCGGCTGCTGCTCGACCTGGTCAAGGTGCCGCGCTGGCTCGGCGGCATCGCCCTGATGGTGGCCGGCATGGTCCTCGGCGCGATCGCGCTGGGCCAGGGCGAGGTCTCCCTGGTGGAACCCCTGCTCGCCACGAACCTGCTCTTCGCCCTCGCGCTGTCCCGCCGGCAGACGAGGCAGCCGCTGGGCCGCCAGGGCTGGGCGGGGCTGGCCCTCCTCGCGGGCGGGGTGAGCGCGTTCATCGTGGCGGGCGAGCCGCGCGGCGGCACCGCGGTCACCGACCCCTTCCGGCACTGGCTGATCATCGGCGCGATGATCGGCCTCGCCCTGCTGCTCACGACCTTCGCCAAGCGCTCCCGCCTGAGCTCGGGCCCGGTCCTGCTGTCCCTGGCGGCCGGTCTGCTCTACGGCGTCCAGGACGCCCTGACCCGCGTCAGCGGCCAGCGCTTCACCGAGGGCGGCCTCGTCGAACTGCTGACCGGCTGGCAGCCGTACGCCGTGCTGGCCCTCGGGGTCACCGGGCTCGTCCTGGTGCAGAGCGCGTTCGAGACCGCGCCGCTGCGGATGTCACTGCCCGCGCTGACCGCGGCCCAGCCGCTCGCCGGGATCGTCTGCGGCGTGGGTTTCCTGGGCGACCGCCTGCGCACCGACACGGGGGCGCTGACCTGGGAGGCGCTGGGCCTCGCGGCCGTCGTCGTCGGCATCGTGCTGCTGGGGATGCATCCGGCGATGCCGCGCGGGGCGGGTCGGCTGGAACCTGCGCGGGACCTTCAGCCGAGCTGAGGGGTGGGGCGCCCGTGGGGCCCAGGCCCGGGTGAGGACCGCCCCTGCTTGGATGGGGCCCATGAGCGCTGCTGACGAGATCCTCGACATCGTCGACGAGCACGACAACGTCGTCGCCCAGTCCCCGCGCGGTGCCGCCTACGCCGAGGGGCTGCGGCACCGGTGCGTGTTCGTGCAGGCCAGGGACGCCGAGGGGCGGCTGTTCGTACACCGGCGCACCTCGACCAAGCTGGTCTTTCCCTCGCTCCACGACATGTTCGTGGGCGGAGTCGTCGGCGCGGGCGAGTCGTACGACGACGCGGCCCTGCGGGAGGCGGAGGAGGAGCTCGGGGTGAGCGGACTGCCCCGCCCGGAGTTCCTCTTCAAGTTCCTCTACGACGACGGGGCCGGTCGGACCTGGTGGTCCGCGGTCTACGAGGTCCGCTGCGAGCTCCCGGTCAGCCCTCAGGTCGAGGAGGTCGCCTGGCACGCCTTCCTGCCGGAGGACGAGGTGGAGCTGCGGCTGCGGGACTGGGAGTGGGTGCCCGACGGACTGGCGGCCTACGAGCGGCTCAAGGCGTACCGGTCGATGGGCTGACCGGCAGGGGCGAAAGGGCGCCGACCGCCGGAAGCTCCACCGTGACGCTGAGCCCGCCGTCGGGACGCGGCGCGAGGGCGAGGGTGCCGTCGTGCGCGTGGGTGATGGTCTTGGCGATCGCGAGACCGAGCCCGACGCCCGCGTGGTCCGTGTGAACCCGCTCCGTGCCGCGCTGGAACGGTTCGGTGAGGGTGGCGGCCAGCTCCGGGCTGAGTCTCTCGCCGGTGTTGTCGACCGTCAGCGCCACCACCCCGCCCCGGACGCCGGTCGTGACCCGCACGACGCCCTCGCCGGGCAGGTTGTGGACGATCGCGTTGTGCACGAGGTTCGTCGTGAGCTGGAGCAGAAGCGCGGGGGACCCACTGGTCGGGGCGACGTCCCCGACGGTCTCGACCGTGATCCCGTGCTTCTCCGCGAGCGGCAGGAGCGTCTCGGTGGCCTCCTCCGCGAGCAGGGACAGGTCGACGGGTTCCCGGGAGAAGGACCGCTGGTTGGCGCGGCTGAGCAGGAGCAGCGCCTCCGTGAGGGCGATCGCCCGGGCGTTGACGGAGTGCAGGCGTTCGATGACCTCGCCGGTGTCGGCGTGCGGGTCGGCGCGGGCCACGTCGAGCAGGGCCTTGGAGACGGCCAGCGGGGTGCGCAACTCGTGCGAGGCGTTGGCGGCGAACCTCTGCTGTTCGGCGACGTGCGCCTCCAGCCGGGCGAGCATCGCGTCGAAGGCGTCGGCGAGCTCACGGAACTCGTCCTTGCGGCCCGGCAGCCGGACCCGGTGGGAGAGCGAGCCGTGGGTGGCCGAGCGGGTGGCCTCCGTGACGCGGGTCAGCGGGGCCAGCATCCGGCCGGCCAGGATCCACCCGCCCACCAGGCCGAACACCAGCAGGAACGCCAGCACCGCGGCCGCCCTCGGGGCGAACACCCCCAGCAGGGCGGACCGGATCGGGAAGACACCGCCGGTGGGCCCGTCGTCGGGGTTGTAGAGCATCGCGCGGTCGGGGACGTACCGCAGCAGGAACAGCCACACCGCGGCGAGCAGCAGAAGACCAGCGACCATGAGGAACCCGGCGTAGCTGAGGGTGAGTTTGAGGCGGACGCTCATCCCGGGCCGCCTATCCACGGGCCGCCCCCACGTCCCCGGCGCCCGGCTGCGGGTCGATGCGGTAGCCGACGCCCGGCACGGTGGCGATGACCCAGGGTTCGCCGAGCCGCTTGCGCAGGGCCGAGACGGTGATGCGGACGGCGTTGGTGAACGGGTCGGCGTGCTCGTCCCACGCCCGCTCCAGCAGCTCCTCGGCGCTGACGACCCCGCCCTCGGCGGCGACGAGGACCTCCAGCACGGCGAACTGCTTCCTGGTCAGCACGACGAAACGGCCGTCCCGGTAGACCTCTCGGCGGAACGGGTCCAGGCGCAGCCCCGCGATCTGGCGCACCGGCGGCCGGCTGTGGCCGCGTCTGCGGTCGAGCGCTCTGAGCCTGAGTGCGAGTTCCCGCAGTTCGAAGGGCTTGGTCAGGTAGTCGTCGGCGCCGAGTTCGAAACCGGAGGCCTTGTCGTCGAGGCGGTCGGCCGCGGTGAGCATGAGGATCGGCATCCCGCTGCCGGAGGCGACGATGCGTTCGGCGATCTCGTCACCGGAGGGCCCGGGGATGTCGCGGTCGAGGACGGCGATGTCGTACGTGTTGACGTCCAGCAGTTCCAGCGCGGTCCCGCCGTCGCCCGCCACGTCGGCCGCGATCGCCTCCAGGCGCAGACCGTCGCGGATGGCCTCCGCCAGATAGGGCTCGTCCTCGACAATCAGCACACGCATGGTCCGATGCTACGAACCGCCGTATATCGGCGGCGTATCGAAATCCGCATACGGTCCGGCAACACCGCGCCGCCTTGACTGACGGCATGACTGCTCCCATCCCGACCCCGGCACGCACCAGGACGGCCGCTCAGGAGGTTTCCGCCCGTCGGCCGGCCCACTCCGGGGCCTGGCGTGCGGGCGTCCGTCGGCTGGTCCGCCTCGGGCTGCGCCCGGAGCCCTGGCGGCGGGGCCCGGTGCTCGCCGCGTCGGCGCTGCTGCTCGGTCTGCTCATGCTGCTGCACGGGAGCGTCCCGAACCGGGTCGGGCAGCTGGGCAGTCTGCTGGAGACCTTCCTGCCGTGGCTCGGCGTGTTCGTCCCGGTGCTGCTGGCCGGGGCGCTGCTGCGGCGCTCCGCCTCCGCGGTGGTCGCGCTGCTGCTGCCGGTCACGGTGTGGCTGAACCTGTTCGGCGGGCTGCTCGGCGACAGGTCGCACTCCGGCGGGGACCTCACCCTGGTCGGCCACAACGTCGGCGCCGACAACCCCGACCCGGCCGGCACCGCCCGCGACCTGGTCGCCGCCGGAGCGGACGTGCTGGCGCTGGAGGAGATCACCCCGCAGGCCGGCGCCGTCTACGAGAAGGAGCTGGCGACGACGTACCCCTTCCACACGATGCTGGGCACGGTCGGGCTGTGGAGCAGGCTGCCGCTGTCGGACACCCGGGCGGTCGACATCGAGATGGACTACGGTCCGCTGGCGGCCACCAAGCCGGCCGGGGCCGACCGGGCGACGAACCGGGCCCTGCGCACCACGGTGGCCACGGCCCGGGGGCCGCTGGTGGTGTACGTGGCGCACCTGGCGTCCGTGCGGGTGACGCCGAGGGACGGTTTCGGGACGGCGCAGCGGGACCGGGGGGTACGGGCGATCGACACGGCCGTGGCGGGCGAGCGGAACGAGCGGGTGGTGCTGCTCGGTGATCTGAACGGCACGGTGGACGACCGCGCGTTCGCCGGGCTCACCGCGCGGATGCGTTCCGCCCAGGAGGCGGCGGGAGACGGTTTCGGCTTCACCTGGCCGGCGGGGTTCCCGGTGGCGCGGATCGACCAGATCCTGGTCCGGGGGGTGACGCCGGAGAGCTCGTGGGTGCTGCCCGCGACGGGGAGCGACCATCTGCCGGTGGCGGCGAAGATCAGCTGGTGACCACCGGCGCCGGGTTCCGGCAGCGGGGCCGATAGGCTCGTGCGCGTGATCGATTTCGCACGGAACGTCCGCGTCTGGTTCGCCCCCGAGGAGGTCCGGCAGGAGGGCCGTACCCCCGACTACCGGTTCTCGCTGGCCAATGAACGTACCTTCCTGGCCTGGTTGCGGACCGCGCTCGCCCTGATCGGCGGCGGCTTCGCCGTGGACCAGTTCCTGCCGGACCTGCGGTGGGGCTGGCGGGTCGGGCTGGCGCTCGCGCTGCTCGCGGCGGGGGTGCTGTGCTCGTTGCGGGCGGTCAATCACTGGGTGCGGTGCGAGCGGGCGATGCGGCGGGGCGAGGATCTGCCGGCGTCCCGGTTCCCGGCGCTGCTCAGTCTCGTGGTCGCGGTGGTGGCCGTGGCCATGGTCGTCGTCGTGCTCGTCGGGTGGGAGGGGTGAGTGAGGGCGCGGCCGGGGAGCGCGACCCGGGTCTCCAGCCGGAGCGCACCCGGCTCGCCTGGCGTCGTACGACGCTCTCGGGCACGGTGGCCGCGGTCCTCGCCGTGAAGACCGCGCTGCACGGCGGCCCGTCCCCCGCGGCCCTGGTCGCCTGCGCGCTGTGCTGCGCCCTCTGGCTGTGCTTCCTGCACCTGGCCCACCTCCGCATCCGCACCCTGGCCGGCCCCGACACCCCGACCGGCCTCGCCCCGATCCACGCGACGGCGGCGGTTCTGTGCACGGTGGCGATGGCGGTCTGCGGGGCGGCGCTGGTGTTCTGAGGGGGTCAGGGGGTGCCGCGTGCGGTCGTCGGGCGGCTGCGCGTGCGTGGGGGCTGGGCGCGCAGTTCCCCGCGCCCCTGGGGAGTGCGGTCGACGGCTGCCGGGCGGCGGGGCCGACGGTCGTGCCTCCGCGCACACCGAGGGTGCCGAGTGCGGTCGTCCGGCGGCTGCGCGTGCGTGGGGGCTGGGCGCGCAGTTCCCCGCGCCCCTGGGGAGTGCGGTCGACGTGGGCCGGGCGGCGTGGCCGGCCGGCCACGCCGGCTCGCCTCGCTCAGGACTCGGCCCGACCCGCCTTCCAGCACCCCCCACGCCACACCACCCGAATCGCCTGATATGCCCCCTATTCGTGGCAGCCTGTCCGACGTCATCGACCGTCGTTTCACAAGGGGAGCATCATGACCACCCTCCACCACGAGCACGCCTCCCACGCGCACGTCCACGGTCCCGACTGCGGTCACACCGAGGTGCCGCACGAGGGGCATGTCGACTACGCGCACGACGGGCATCTGCACCGGGCGCACGACGGGCACTGGGACGAGTGCGAGGCCGGCGGGCACGTCTCGCACGACGGTCACGAGCACCGGCACGGCCAGGACTGCGGCCACGAGAGCGTCCTGCACGGCGACCACGTCGACTACCTCCACGACGGGCACCGGCACGCCGAGCACGAGGGCCACTGGGACGACCACTGACCCGACCGGAACACAGCGAGAGGCTCCACCGACAGCTCCCCGCCGCACCCCGCGGGGAGCTGTCGGCCTATCGTGGGCCGGATCACGTTCAGCGTCCCCTCTGGACGACATACCGACCAGTCGGCATGATGGTCGAAAACGTTCACGCGCGCGTAAGGAGCCCCGATGAGCCCCGACCATCCGCCAGGCCTCGATCTCGACCGGCTGCGCGGCCTGCTCGACCGCGAGCGCCCCGGCCTGGTGCAGGGCCCCCTCACCGGCCGGCTGATCGAGGGCGGACGGTCGAACCTGACGTACGCCGTCTCGGACGGCACCGCGCGCTGGGTCGTACGACGGCCCCCGCTCGGCCATGTCCTCGCCACCGCGCACGACATGAAGCGCGAGCACCGGGTGATCAGCGCCCTCCACCCCACCGACGTACCCGTCCCGGACCCGGTCCTGCTCTGCGAGGACGAGGAGGTGCTCGGAGCGCCCTTCTACGTCATGGAGTACGTCGAGGGCACCCCGTACCGCACCGCCGACCAGCTCGCCCCCCTCGGCCCCGAGCGCACCCGCGACGCCGTGCTCTCCCTCGTCGACACCCTCGTCGAGCTGCACGCGGTGGACCCCGCCGAGGTCGGCCTCGCGGACTTCGGCCGCCCGGAGGGCTTCCTGGACCGCCAGCTGCGCCGCTGGGGCAAGCAGCTGGACGCCTCCCGCAACCGCGACCTGGCCGGCATCGACGAGCTGCACGCGACCCTCGGCCGCCGGCTCCCCGAGTCCCCCGCGGCCACGGTCGTGCACGGCGACTACCGGCTCGACAACGTCCTGATGGGCGACGACGATCGCATCAAGGCGATCCTCGACTGGGAGATGTCGACGCTCGGCGACCCGCTCACCGACCTCGGCCTGCTGGTGATGTACAGCATGCCACTGGGCATGCCCGACTCCCCGGTCTCCACGACCGCCGAGGCCCCGGGCCACCCGGACCCGACCGAGCTGATCGCGCGGTACGCCGAGCGCTCCGGGCGGGACGTGACGGCGGTGTCCTGGTACACGGCGTTCGCGTGGTTCAAGCTCGCCGTGATCCTGGAGGGCATCCACTACCGCTACACCCTCGGCCAGACGGTGGGCCGCGGCTTCGACCGCATCGGCGACCTCGTCCCGGTCTTCATCCAGCACGGTCTGACCACGCTTCAAGACGGCATCCAGGAAGGCTGATCCGCATGGACTTCGCGTTCGACGCACGCACCGAGGAGCTGCGCGCCAAGCTGCTCGCCTTCATGGACGAGCACGTCTACCCCGCCGAGGCCGTCGTGGAGGAGCAGCGCGCCCTGCTGGACTCGCCCTGGGACACCCCGGCCGTGGTGGAGGAGCTGAAGGCGGAGGCGCGCAGGCAGGGCCTGTGGAACCTCTTCCTGCCCGACGCCGAGTACGGCGCCGGCCTCACCAACCTCCAGTACGCGCCGCTCGCCGAGATCACCGGCCGCTCCCCGCAGCTCGCGCCCACCGCGCTGAACTGCGCGGCGCCGGACACCGGCAACATGGAGGTGCTGAGCCAGTTCGGCGACGAGCGGCAGAAGAAGCAGTGGCTGGAGCCGCTGCTCGCCGGTGAGATCCGCTCGGCGTTCGCGATGACCGAGCCTGAGGTGGCCTCCTCGGACGCCACCAACATCACCACGTACATCCAGCGCGACGGCGACGACTACGTCGTCACGGGCCGCAAGTGGTACATCTCCGGGGCGATGAACCCGGACTGCAAGATCTTCATCGTGATGGGCAAGACCGACCCGGACGGCGCGGACATCCGCCGCCAGCAGTCCATGATCCTGGTCCCCCGGGACACCCCCGGCGTCACCGTCAAGCGGGCGATGCGGGTCTTCGGCTACGAGGACCACTACCACGGCGGCCACGCCGAGGTGATCTTCGACCACGCGCGCGTGCCGGCGTCGAACCTCATCGGCGAGGAGGGCGGCGGCTTCGCCATCGCGCAGGCCCGCCTCGGCCCCGGCCGGATCCACCACTGCATGCGGCTGATCGGCATGGCGGAGCGGGCGATCGAGCTGATGTGCCGCCGGGCCGTCTCCCGGACGGCCTTCGGCAAGGCGCTGGCCCAGCAGGGTGTGGTCCACAACTGGATCGCCGACGCGCGCGTGACCGTGGAACAGCTGCGGCTGCTGGTCCTGAAGACGGCCTGGCTGATGGACACGGTCGGCAACCGGGGCGCCCACACCGAGATCCAGTCGATCAAGATCGCCACGCCCCGCGCGGTCGTCGACATCATCGACCGGGCCATCCAGCTGTACGGCGCGGGCGGTGTCAGCCAGGACTTCCCGCTGGCCGAGCTGTACGCCGGCGCCCGCACCCTGATGATCGCGGACGGCCCGGACGAGGTGCACCAGCGGTCGCTGGCGCGCCGGGAGCTGAAGAAGTACCTGTGACCGACCGCTAGGGCCGCAGGGCCCGCAGCAGCAGGTCGGCCAGATGGTCGGCCACCTGCTGCGGGCTCATCGGTCCGTCCGGGCGGTACCAGGTGGACAGGTGGTGGACGGACCCGAAGTGGTAGTCCACCACCAGGTCGGCCGGGGTCGCCGTGGCGAAGACGCCCGCCGACTGGCCCTCCTCGATCAGCGCGCGGAACCGCTCGTGGTACTTGCGCCGCTCGGCCCGCACCTGCTTGTTCTTCTCCGGGCTGAGGTGGTGCATGGACCGGAAGAAGATCATCGCGTCGTCGAGGTTCTCGATCGTCGTGACCACGACGTCGGCCGCGGCGGCCCGCAGCCGCTTCTCGATCGGCTCGTCGGTGCCCGCGAGCGCGTCGAGCCGCTCCTGCTGGACGCGCAGCACGCGCGCGTACACCTCGTGCAGGAGGTCGTCCTTGGAGCCGAAGTAGTGGTACAGCGCCCCCTTGGTGACTCCGGCCGCCTCGACGATCTCCTGCACGGAGGTGCGGTCGTAGCCCTGCTCGGCGAAGAGCCGGGTGGCGGCGGCCAGCAGCCGCTGGGGGACGGGCGTACCGTCTCCGTCCGTCGTCCTGGGCACTGTGCCGCCACCTGCCTTCCTAGGGGTCATTCACTGCCTTGCGGTGGGGAACGCAGTTCCCGACGGAGGATCTTCCCACTTGCCGTCTTGGGCAAGTCGGGCAGGATCTCCACCTGCCGCGGGTATTTGTAGGCGGCCAGTCTCTCCTTGCAGTAGGCGGCGAGCGCATCGGGGTCGGTTTCGGCACCCGGACGGAGGCTGATGTACGCCTTGACGGTCTCCCCGCGGTACCCGTCGGGCACCCCGACGACGGCCGCCTCGCGCACCGCCGGATGCGTGTAGAGCACGTCCTCGACCTCGCGCGGCCACACCTTGAAGCCGGACGCGTTGATCATGTCCTTCTTGCGGTCGACGACGTACAGCCACCCCTGCGGGTCCATGAACCCGATGTCGCCGGTGCGCAGCTCGCCGTCCGGGAAGGTCTCGGCGGTGGCGTCGGGCCG
This sequence comes from Streptomyces sp. NPDC057253, assembly GCF_042669125.1. Classification (NCBI taxonomy): domain Bacteria; kingdom Bacillati; phylum Actinomycetota; class Actinomycetes; order Kitasatosporales; family Streptomycetaceae; genus Streptomyces; species Streptomyces sp. NPDC057253. The sequence continues at coordinate 25,668 of NZ_JBHUXV010000017.1, forward strand.
CCGCCAGTACCCGGGCACGACCTGCGGTCCCCGTACGACGATCTCGCCCTGCTCCCCGAAGGGCACCTCGGCGCCCTGGTCGTCGACGATGCGGACGACCGTGTCGGGCCCCGGCACGCCCACCGCGAGCGTCCCGGACACCGGGTCGACGGGCGCCTCCAGCTGGGGCGGCACGGAGGCGCAGGGCGCGGTGCACTCGGTCAGCCCGTAGCCGTTGCGGATGTACGGCCCGAAGCCGGCCCGGAACTTCTCGACCAGGGCGGGTGGCAGCGGGGCCCCGCCGGAGGAGATGTTGACGAAGGACGAGAAGTGCTCGCGGGTCACGTCCGGGTGGGCGGCCAGCGCCATGAACGCGGTCGACGGGCCGACGGTGTAGTGCGGCCGGTGCTCGGCGAAGGCCTCCAGCACCACGCCCGCCTCGAAGCGGTACGTCAGCACGAGCGTGCCCACGCTGTTCAGACACGCCCCGAGCTGGCAGACCATGCCGGTGATGTGGAACAGCGGCGCCAGGGCGTAGTACACGGGCGCCTCGGGCAGCGGCAGCCCGGTCCGCTGCCGCTCGGCGTTGTGCATGATGTTGCCGTGCGTGTTGACGGCCCCCTTGGGGGTGCCGCTGGTGCCGGAGGTGTAGCTGATCAGCGCGATGTCGCCGGGGGTGACGTCCCGGCCCTCGGGCGCCTTGTGCCCGGCCCGCGCGACCGTGACCAGGTCGTCGGCGTCCTCGGCCTGTGGCAGCCGCTCGAAACCGAGCACGCGCGCGTCGCCGCGGGTCTGGAAGTCCAGCTCGCACCCGGTGAGCGCGATCCGCACCGGCGAGCCGGCCGCCGTCTCGCGCAGATACGACTCCCAGGCCCGGTCGGAGCAGATCAGCGCGGCCACCTCGCCGTCCCGCAGCACATGCCCGACCTCCCCCGCCTTGTACATGGGGTTGACCGGCACCACGGTCGCGCCCGCCTTCCAGGCGCCCAGCAGCGCGAGCACGAAGAGCGGGGAGTTCTGGAGCAGGATCGCCACCCGATCCCCGCGCTCCAGCCCGCGAGCGGCGAGGTGACCCGCGACCGAGTCGCTGAGCTCGTCGACCTCGCGATAGCTCAGCCGTCCGTCGAAGTACGCGAGGAAGGGCCGCTCCGGCGCCTCGGCCACGGCCCGCCGCAGGGCGTGCACCAGCGAGTCGTCGGGCGCGATCGGAGCGCGCTGGGCCTCGCTCAGCAGCCCGAGCCAGGGCTTGGCCGCGTACCGCGAGCCTGTCATCGCACGTCCTCCCACTTCTGCTGAAGGTGGTTCATCCCGGCCAGCCACCGGTCCGGCGCGGCGGCCCGCGCCTGGTAGTACTCGGCGACCTCCGGATGCGGAAGGATCAGGAACCGGTCCTCCTCGATCCCCCGGAACAGCGCCTCGGCCACGTCCTCGGGCTCCACGGCGGTCGGCTTGAGCACCAGGTCCCCGGCGGTTCCGGTGGCGGCGAGCATGTCGGTCCGCACGCCCTGCGGACAGATCGCGTGCACCTTGATCCCGCGGTGCCGGTACGTCAGCGACAGGTACTCGGCGAAGGCGAGCGCCCCGTGCTTGGTGACGGCGTAGGGAGCCGCCCCGATCATGGTCAGCAGCCCGGCGGCGGACACGGTCGCCACGAACCGCCCGCTCCCCCGCTCCAGCCACCCCGGCAGCAGCGCGTGAGCGGCCCGGACGTGCGCCATGACGTTGACGTCCCAGGAGGTGGCCCAGGCGTTCTCGTCGAGCGAGTCCCCGCCGAAGGCGACCCCGGCGTTGGCGCAGTAGACGTCGACGCTGCCGCCGAGAGCGTCCAGCGCGTCGGGAACGACCGCGGAGGCATCGCCGGCCAGGGCAATCCCCCCGATCTCCTCGGCGACTGCTTTGGCCCGCCCGGCATCCAGGTCATTGACGACGACCCGAGCCCCTTCCGCGGCGAACCGCCGCGCAAGCGCAGCCCCGATGCCACCCCCCGCCCCGGTCACAACCACTCCGGCACCTTGCAAGGCTCCCACCATCGGTCTCCTTCGACTGCGGCTCGACTGCGAGCCCAGACTAACCGGTCGGTATGTAGGAAGGAAGGGCGGCTGAAGCGCCCCGCGGGGGCCGGCCGGCCGGCAGGACGAACTGCGGGCGTTGCGACGGATTCGAAAGAATTACCTCCTCTACGGATGAGCCATGACGTATGGCCAACTTCGCCCGGTAGTAGGACGATGCGCACCACTACGGGGGACGAGGGGGTCTGTCATGGCGGATCCGGCGATGAGTGTGACGCCGTACTGGGAGCTGACGTTCGACGCGGACGGCGACCCGGACACCGGCCGGCGGGACCGGCTGCTCGCGCAGGTGGTGGCCCGGGGCGTCAAGGACCTGGTCGTCTTCTCGCACGGCTGGAACAGCGACCGCTCGGGGGCGACCCGGCTCTACAGCCACTTCTTCGCCCCGTTCCCGGAGCTCGCGCCGGCGGCGAAGCTCGGGTACGTGGGGGTCGTATGGCCGTCGATGCGGTTCTCGGACGAGCCGATCCCGGACTTCCCGAGGGCCGTGGCAGCCGAGATGCCGCCGCGCCCGGTCCTCGACAAGGACACCCGGCACGCCCTCCTGGAGACCTTTCCCGGCCGGGCCACGGTGATCGACCGGTTGGCCAGGATGCTGGACCAACAGCCCCGTGAAGAGGCCGAGTTGGAGGAGTTCGGGCGGCTGGTGCGGCTGCTGGTGGAGGTCGTGCCGCCGGGGCCGCAGGCGCTGTTCGCGGCGGACACGCTCGCCGAGGGGGTGCCGCAGGACGAGCCGGAGATCCTCGGCGGGTCCACGGCGACCGTGTGCGAGGAGTTCGCGCAGGCCATCGCGCACCTCGAAGGCCCCGACGGGGCGCGGGAGTTCGCGATTCCCAATCCGTGGGACGGGGCGCACGAACTGCTGCGGCAGGGGACGTACTACGCGATGAAGCGGCGCGCGGGCACGGTCGGTGAGCGCGGGCTCGGCCGGGTGATCGGGCAGCTCGCCGAGCGGGCGCCCGGGGTGCGGGTGCATCTGGTGGGGCACAGCTTCGGCGGGCGGCTGGTGTCGTTCGCGTTGCGCGGGCTGCCGGAGGGAGTGCACACGGTCAAGTCGGTCACCCTGCTCCAAGGGGCCTTCTCCCACTACGCGTTCGCGGCCCGGCTGCCGCACGACACGCGCGCGGGAGGGGTGCTGCAGGGGCAGCAGAACCGCGTCGACGGGCCGCTGGTGTGCTGCTACTCCAGCCATGACTCGGCGCTGGGCACCCTGTATCCGCTGGCCTCCCGCATGGCGGGGGACGCGCAGGGGGTCGCGGCCTTCGACATCGGCCGGATGCTGGGCGCCAAGTGGGGCGCGATGGGCCACGACGGGGTGCAGGCGGTGCCGGGCACGAAGGCCCTGAAGCTCGCCGACGCCCTCGTCACCCAGCTGCCCGCGAAGGGCTGTGTGAACGTCGACGTGGCGGCCGTGGTCAGGCAGGGCGGGCCGCCCTCGGGCGCGCACAGCGACATCTGCCACCGGGAGCTGGCCCGACTGGTGCTGGCGGCGGGCCGTATCCACTGACCCGCCGCCAACAGCCCTGCTCCTCGCGTCTGTTACCGGTGCGAGGTGAACTCCACCACCTGCTGGAAGGTCGGACGGTTCTGCCAGCTGATGTTGTAGTGCTTGATGCCGCCCAGGGTGCGCTGCACGATCGAGTCGGCGCACCACTGGTCGCCCGCCGAGCACAGGCTGTCGCCCGGGTACACCTGGGCCGCCGTCTTGCCGGCCGCGGTCTTCAGGGTGCTGATGAGGATGTCCCGGCAGGCGCTGAGGCTGCCGCCACCGCAGTACTTGTCGGCCAGCGGGCCCTGCACGCTCTCACCGAGCACCGCGCGGACGTCCTTGTCGACGTAGCTCCACCAGCCGTACTGGAAGGAGCTGCCCGCGTGGGCGCCGGTGGGGCCGTGCGCGGCCGACGGGGACTCGTCGACGGGCAGGTTGGCCTGGAAGGCGGTGTACAGGGCGGTGCCGAGGCCCGGTTCGAAGATGCCCTTGGCGAGCAGGGGCCACCACGCGTCCAGGATGCGGATCGCGTCGGCGTCGGCGTACTTCTTCGAGCCGGCCGAGGTCTCGGTGCGCTTGCCGCCCGCTGTCAGCCACGTCTGGAGCTTGGTCACCGCGGCCGCCGCCGTGGAGTCGGTGACCGTGGAGCTGTTGATCACCTTCAGCAGGTCGGGCAGGACGTCCTCGGCGCGCAGGTCGGCCAGGGACGCGTCGGCCATGGCCTTCACCAGCGAGGCCCTGGTGACCCCGCCCGCGGCGACGAGTTTCCTGACCCGGTCCTCCAGCAGGTTGCCGCGGTGCACGGACCCGTCGCCCCAGGGCGCGGTCGTGTAGTCCTTGGCCTGCTTGTTGTTCCAGGAGATGTAGTAGTCCTGGTCGATGGAGTTGGGGTGCGCGGAGGCCGGGGTGTAGTCGGCGGTGTTGGTGGTCGGGTTCCAGTTCCGCCACTCGTACGCCGTCTGCGCCCACACCGGGAACTCGGCGTCGACGCCGCTCGCGCGCACCGGGTTGTCGCCGCTGTTGTAGTACGCGGTGTGCGCGGAGTCGGCGTAGAACCAGTTGAAGGTGTAGTTGATGTGCTGCACCGCGCTCTGGAAGGTTTGCGGGCTCTTGACGTAGTCCGGGTCGTTCAGCATCTGGAAGCCGATGATCGAGTCGGCCTCGTGCATGTAGGAGGAGCGCAGGGTGGTGTAGGCGACCCTCTTGCCGCCGACGGTCGCCCGGTATTCGACGGGGCCGTACTTCGTGCGCCAGACCCTCATCGTGTACGACCCCGCGGCGGTGCCGTCGGCCGTGGTCGGGGTCCAGGAGTTCTTCTGCTCGATCTTGTCCATGGCCGTGCAGGTGCCGTGGTACAGGTAGTGGTAGTCGTCCTGGCACAGTTCGACGGCGTAGGTGTCGATGATGTCCTGGCCGGAGGTGGTGGCGGACCAGGAGTAGTCCTGGCCGCGGCCGAGTTCGACGTACATGCTCAGACCGGCGAAGGAGGCCCCGCGGGCGCTGATGCCCGGGCCCTGGATCTCCTGGAGCATCAGGAGCTGGGGGGCGAAGTAGCCGGTCTGGGGCCCGAAGACGGCGACCGGGTGGCCGCTGGCCGTGTACTTCCCGCTCACCACCAGGGCGTTGGACATGCCGCGCTTGGCGGAGGTGAGGGCGTTCGCGGTGGCCGTGGCGGAGGCCGCGCTCGCGCTCTGGTCGGCGCCGGTGCCCGTGGCGTCGTAGACCAGCGGCTCGGTGGTCACCGAACCGGAGTCCGGCAGTGCCTCGCCCTGCGGGTCGGCGGGCTTGGTGGCGTACGGGAAGCTCTCGCCGTTGTGGACGGTGAGGACGGCCTCGGGGTCGTTGCGCTCGCGGAAGGACTCCCAGACCTCGGTGCCCTTCGTCACGCCGTACTGCTGCTGGGCGGCCAGCAGCGAGATCGCGTTGTTGACCTCGCCGCCGCCTCCGGAGCCGAACAGGGCGCCGATGACGGAGGCCAGCGCGACCAGGTCGGTGAGCTTGAAGTGGTCGATGGTGCCGGCGTTGGTGATGGAGTCCTTGTGCCCGGTCAGGACGTACTCGCCGGGGAAGTAGCGGCCGCTGTCGGAGGCGTCGATGTAGGCGTTGATGCCGGCGAGGTAGGCGTTGGCGTCGGCGAGGGCCTGCTGGCCGCGGGCGCCGTTGGTGGCGACGGCGTTGTCGATCTGGGCCTGGAGGTCGGCCTCGCTGTAGGGGGCGTTGCGCCAGAACTGCTGTTCCAGGCCCTGGTTGGAGGCCGCCCCGCCCGCGAAGCCGGTCAGCTGGCCGCGGCCCACGTGCCGGAAGACGTCCATGAGCCACAGCCGGTCCTGGGCGGCCGCATAGCCCGCCCCGAACTCGGTGCCGTATCTGGTGGTACCGGTGATGTGCGGCACACCGGTCTTCTTGTCACGGACGATCGTCACGTCGGTGCGGCCGGCGGGGCTGAGCGTGGAGGCGACCTGGTCGGAGGCGACCCCGAAGGAGGCGTCGTTGAAGAACGTGTTGATGGTGGAGTTGGTGAGCGTGGGGTAGCCCTTGGCCAGGTTGGCGTAGGGGCCGAGCTGGTCCTCGGCGTGGTCGGGCTGGCTGCCGAAGGCCTGGTTGAGGAGGATCTGCGCGAGGGTCGCGTTGCCGTTCTCGCCGGGCGGCAGGATGTCCGAGCACTGGCCGCCGCAGTAGTCGTTGGGAGCCGCCGCGGTGGCGGTCGTCTGCGCCAGCGGGGACAAAAGACCCGCAACCAGGACGCATATGGAAGCCGACTTCAGGAACCCGGAGAGTCTGCCGGGAGTTCTCAGTCTGTCAAGGAGGGTGCGCGAGTTACGCCGTGGCATGGCAGCTCCAACCGACGAGGATGTGCGGGGACGTTACCGCCGGTATCCCCGGGATTGAAGATGAACATGCGTCAAGTTTTGGCAGGGGTGCGTGGGCTTATGGAGGGCATCGGAAATCGGATGGAGCCAAATCGCTTGTCGATACGTCTATTCGGCGACGTCCGAACGACGACGCCGAAGTGACCGAAGTACAGGTGCAGGTGTGACGGAGGTGCAGGGCGATGGCCGGTTTCCGGAGTCTGGCGAGACAGGTGCGAGATCCGCGGTGCGATCTGGCGCTTCGGCGCTACTCACTGCGCAAGTGCCTTGAGCGGTTCGCTCCTTACGGGCACAGGGCGACCTGGGACCATTTGTGCTCCCGGGCGGGTTTCGGTCCCGAGGACCGCTCCCCCGACCCAGCGCGGCTCGTGGCCGCACTGGAGGAGTTGGAGGAGGCGCGTTCGGTCTGGCTGGCCTATGAGGTCGAGTTCGCCGAGCGACGCAAGAAGGAGAAGCACGACGGGTTGCGCAGGCCGGGCAGTGTGGACGACTGGCACCGGCTGACCTGGGGCGGGTTCGGTGTCGCGTGGTGCGACGACCCCCGGGTCCACCCCCATGAACCGCTGGCCGAGGTGCTGCGCCGGCTGATCTCCGCGCTGGAGCGCGAGCCGGGCGCGGTGTGCCCGGTGTGCGACGGGGAGCGGCTCGTCTGGAAGTACGACCTGGACCACGAACCCTCGACCGGTCCGGTCTGCGCGGACTGCGGAATCCTGGTGCCGCGGCCCGTGCTCACTCCCGAGGCCCTGGCGGACGCCAGGCGCGGACGGCTGCTGGTGTCGGCCTAGAGCAGGTGCGCGCTGGGGGTGCGCCGGGGATGCCGCACCCCCTGTTTTGCCGGAGTCGAACTGTCAGGACCGGCCGGCATCATCGAGCTGTCAGGGCCGGCTGGCATCATCGAGTGATGGTGCAGGTGTGTCTGAACGGTCCGCGCGGAGCGGCCGACGGGACCGCGGTTCCGCTGACGCCCTCGGCGCTGGCCGAGTCGGCGGCCGAGGCCGTGGCGGCGGGCGCCACGGACATCCATGTCCACCCCAAGACGCCGTGCGGGCAGGACAGTCTGTCGCCGCGCGTGGTGGCGGCGACGCTGGAGGCGATCAGGTCGCGGGTGTCCGTCCCGGTGGGCGTGACCACCGGCGCCTGGGCCGAACCGGACCCCGAGGCCCGGCTCGCCCGTGTCCGCGGCTGGACCGTGCTGCCCGACCACGCCTCGGTGAACTGGCACGAGCCGGGCGCCGAGTCGCTGGCCGCGGCGCTGCTCGACCTGGGGGTCGGCGTGGAGGCCGGCATCTGGTCGGGCACGGACGCGGCGGCCCGGTTCGCGAGCTCACCGCTCGGACCGAGGGTGCTGCGGGTGCTCGCGGAGGTGACGGACACGGCACCGGACACCGCGGAGGCCACGGCACGCGCCCTGCTCGCCGACCTGGGCCCGGCCCACGGCCGCCCGGTGCTGCTGCACGGCGAGGACGGCGGCGCCTGGCCGGTGCTGCGGCTGGCCGGGCGGCTGGGCCTGGCGACCCGGATGGGCCTGGAGGACACGCTGGTCCTGCCGGACGGGCAACGGGCGCTGTCCAACGCTCAGTTGATCGCCGGGGCACTGGCCCAGTACGGATGCGCCCACCGCTCGTCGTAGGGCAGGCCGAGGAGTTCCGCGCGGATCGCGAGGTGGGGCTCGTCCCGGGCGAGCAGTCGGTCGGGGGCGTGCCGGGAGAGCCAGGCCCGCAGATCGGCTGTGGCGGCCTCGTCGCCGTGGAGGAACCAGTGGAACGGCGAGTCGTCGACGAGGAGTTTCTCCAGCCACCAGTCGACGCACTCGGCGAGATGCCCGTCGGCGACCGGGCTCGCGTGCCAGCGGTCGAGCAGCGGGGTGACCGAGCGCAGGATCGAGACGCACAGTTCGAAGATCTCGACGATCCAGTACGGCGGGCTCGGCGCCGCGAGGACCTCCTGCCACCAGGCCAGCACGAACGCCTCCACGGCGGCGGACTGCTCGGCGGGCCAGGCGCGCCAGTCGACCACGGCGAGCCCGTGAAAGCCGAGGCCGATGGGCTCCATCTCCCCCAGGACCAGCGCCCGCGCGCCCTGCGGCAGCAGTCGGCGCATCGCGGCCGCGTGGTCGTCGAAGTGGTCGGACACCTCGAAGGTGTACATCCGCAGCACGTCGACGGGGATCCGGGTGTTCGGCGTGCGCAGGTACGCGGCCTCCTCCGGCAGGTGGCAGAGCCCGCAGGCCCGCTCGGCCGGGCTGGTGAAGCCGTTGAAGACCGTCTCGATGTCGGCGAGGGCCGCGTCAAGGGCCGGTGACGTCATGGGAGTTGATCCCGTCAGGACTCCGCGCACGGTGCTGCCACCGGCCGAAGATCGCGACGCTACCAGGGGCGGGGAGGGGCGGCCAGCGGGTTTCCGGACCGGCGCGATCCGGCCCCCGGCTCCATGAGGCCCCCGGCTCCATGAGGCGTCCGGTTGCATGAGGCGTCCGGCCCCATGACGCGCCCCCCGCCGACTACTCGGACGATTCTCGCGTCTGCCGCTCGCCGCCCCCGTTCCGCTGCCGTCCCCCGCCCTGCTCCACCAGCAGGCGCGACCCCGTGTGGCGGTCGCCGAAGACGTCGTCCGGGTTGGACAGGACGCAGGTGTCCAGGGAGAGGCAGCCGCAGCCGATGCAGTCGGTGAGGTGGTCGCGCAGGCGGTTCAACTGCCGGATGCGCTCGTCGAGTTCGGAGCGCCAGGCCTCGGAGAGCCGTGCCCAGTCCTCACGGGTGGGGGTGCGTTCCTCGGGGAGTTCCAGGAGGGCCTCGCGGATCGTGGCCAGCGGGATGCCGACCCGCTGCGCGGCCCGCACGAAGGCGACCCGGCGCAGCGCGTCCCGGGAGTAGCGGCGCTGGTTGCCGGTGGTGCGGCGGCTGCTGATCAGGCCCTTGGACTCGTAGAAGTGCAGGGCGGAGACGGCGGCGCCGCTGCGGGCGGCGAGCTGGCCGACCGTGAGTTCGTGGATCTTCTCGGGAATCTGGGGCACCCCTCGAACCCTACCGATGTCGTCACCCTCGCGGTCCGTTGACAGGGGCTCTCCGGCCGACCATGCTAAGCAGTCGCTTAGAAACACATGCGGCAAGGAGGCCGGGACATGGCAGAGCCGAGGATCTTCACGGGCGCGGACGACCTGAAGGCGGCGGTGGGCGAGGAGCTCGGGTACACCGACTGGCTGGAGGTCGACCAGAAGCGCATCGACCTGTTCGCCGAGGCCACCGGCGACCACCAGTGGATCCACGTCGACCCGGAGAAGGCCGCCGCGGGCCCCTTCGGCACGACCATCGCGCACGGCTATCTCACGCTCTCCCTGCTGCCGCTCTTCGGACCTCAGCTGATCAAGGTCGAGGGCGTGAAGATGGGCGTCAACTACGGCACGAACAAGGTCCGTTTCCCGGCGCCGGTCCCCGTCGGCTCCCGGCTGCGCGCCACCGCGCGGATCACCGGCGTCGACGACGTGGCGGGCGGCGTGCAGGTCACCGTCGCCTTCAGTGTGGAGCGCGAGGGCGGGGACAAGCCTGTGTGCGTGGCGGAGTCGGTCTCCCGCTACTACCTCTGATCTCCCGCCACCACCTCCGAGCGGCTACTTCGCCGCGCCCACCATGCGCAGCACGAGGTCGGCGTCGAGCGCGCCGATCTCGTCGGGCGTCCAGGGGCCGTCGATGTTGAACCAGCGGGCCACGTCGACGCACAGCGACATCACGGCGAGGGTGGTGCCCTTGACGTCGAGGACGTCGAACTCGCCGGAGGCGATGCCGTCCTCGATGATGCCGCGCACCACGGCGTCGCACTGGCGGCGCAGGTCGAGGATCTCGGCGCGGGCGTCGGGGCCGAGGGAGTCGAGTTCGTACTGGACGACCCGGGCGGTGGTGCGGCCGCCCGCGTGCCAGCGGACGAAGGAGCTCACGGCGTCGGTGAGCCGCTCGGTGGCGGTGCCCTCACGGCGGGCCGCGACCTGGAGGATCTCCAGGGCCTTGGTGTGGCCGATCCGGCTGATGCGGTGGAGCAGCTCTTCCTTGGTCTTGTAGTGGATGTAGAGCGCGGCGGGGCTCATTCCGGCCCGGCCCGCGATGTCGCGGGTCGTGGTGGCGTGGTAGCCGCGCTCGGCGAACGCCTCCACGGCGGCGATGAGCAGCCGCCGTGCCGCGTCGGGCGTGACCTCACCCCACGCCGACGTCTCGCCGCCGGCCGTCTCCTCCGCCGTACTCATCGCACGCCCCTCTCCCACTGTCAGAGCCCCCACCATACCGCCGAACCTGAGCAACCGCTTAGCGTCCCCGCTCAGGCGCGGGGAACGGCGGGCAGGGCAGACAGGGTGGGGTGCCTCAGAGCGTCTCGAAGGGGTGGGTGCCTCAGAGCTTCTCGAAGGGGTCGTGCTCGGCGAGGAGCTTCTCCAGGCGGGCCTGGTCGACCCGGCTGACGATCTGGCCGGCCTCCTGGCGGTCGCGGATGACCTTGGCCAGGGTGAAGGCCGAGGTGACGAGGTACAGGACGGCGATGGCGAGGAAGCCGCGCACCCAGGCGTCGGCGTTCAGCCGGAAGATGCCGATCGCGGTGGCGGCCATGGCCACGGCGAAGGAGGCGACGGCCTGTCCGTAGAAGGCCGCCGTGTTCTGCTGCTTGACCGGTGTGTCACTCATGGCCAGAGTCTCGGCCGTCCGTGGCCCCGGCCACATCCGCTCGGGTACTCAGACCGTACTCAGAACGCCGACACACCCGTCAACGCCCGCCCGATCACCAGCTTCTGGATCTGACTCGTGCCCTCGTAGAGGGTCATCACGCGCGCGTCCCGCAGCAGTTTCCCCGCCGGGTACTCGTCGATGTAGCCGTAACCGCCGAAGACCTGGAGCGCGTTGTTCGCGGCTCGCACCGCCGCCTCCGAGGCGAAGAGCTTGGCCTTGGAGGACTCCACGGCGAAGGGCAGCCCACGGTCGATCAGATCGGCCACCCGCCAGGTCAGCAGCCGCGCCGCGTCCACGTCGACGGCGATGTCGCTGATCAGCTCCTGGACCAGCTGGTGCCCCGCGATCGGCTTGCCGAACTGCTCGCGCTCACCGGCGTACCGGACGGCCGCGTCCAGCGCGGCCTGCGCGATGCCCACGCACCCCGCCGCCACCGACATCCGCCCCTTGGCCAGCGCGGACATGGCGACGGAGAACCCCTTGCCCTCGGGAGCCAGCATCGCGGAGGCCGGCACCCGCACCCCCTCCAGGACCAGCTCGGCGGTCGCCTGCCCGCGCAGACCGAGCTTGCCGTGGACGGTCCGGCGGGTCAGACCGGGGCTGTCGGTGGGCACGAGGAACGCGGAGACGCCCTGGTGCCCGGGCGCGTCCGTCGAGCGGGCGAACAGCAGCACCACGTCGGCCCACGTGCCGTTCGTGATGAACATCTTGGTGCCGTCGATGACGTACTCGTCGCCGTCCCGCACCGCACGCGTGGCGAGGTTGCCCGCGTCGGAGCCGGTCCCCGGCTCGGTGAGACCGAAGCAGCCCACGTACTCCCCGGAGGTGAGCCCGGGCAGCCAGCGCCGCTTCTGCTCCTCGCTCCCCCAGGCCGCGATCGTCTTGGCCACCAGCCCCAGCGACACGGACACGATCCCGCGCACCGAGGAGTCACCCCGCCCGAGCTCCTCGGTGACCAGGCAGTACGCGAGATGGTCGCCGCCCGAGCCGCCGTACTCCTCGTCGATCGTCAGCCCGAGGAACCCCACCTCACCGAGTTTCTTGACGATCGAACGGTCCACTTCCTCGGCGCGGTCCCAGGCCACGACATGGGGAGCGATCTCACGGTCCACGAAGTCCCGCGCCAGCCGCCGGACGGCGGTCTGCTCCTCGCTGAGCCCCAGGTCGACCACGGGATCACCCCACTAAGAGAGTTACGACGTTAAATTAGCACTGCTAGTTTGCCATGCGCAGCCCTACTATGTGCGCCATGGCCCGACCGCGCAAGCCCCTCCTCAGCACCGACCGGATCGTCGAGACGGCCCGCGCGCTCGTGGACTCGGAGGGCCTGGCGGGCCTGTCCACGCGCCGACTCGCCGCGGAGCTCGGGGTCAGCGGCCCGTCCCTCTACAACCACTTCCGCACCAAGGACGAGATCCTGGAGGCGGTCGCCGACTCGGTCAGCGCCCAGGTCGACCTGTCGATGTTCGAGGACGGCCGCCCGTGGCGGACCGCGCTGCACGACTGGGCCGTCTCCTACCGCGCGGCCCTGCGCGACCACCCGAACATCGTGCCGGTCCTGGCCCAGGGCCCCGGCCGCCGCCCCGCGGGGCTCCGGCTCGCCGACGCGGTCTACGGCGCGATGGTCCACGCGGGCTGGCCCCCGGCGCAGGCCACCTCCATCGGCGCGCTGATGCGCTACTTCATCATGGGCTCGGCGCTCGGCTCCTTCGCGGGCGGCTTCGTCGACGACGCGAGCGCGTACGACCCGGCCGACTATCCCCACCTCGGTCAGGCCCACCTCCTCGCCGAACAGCAGGAGAAGATCGACGAGCGGGCCTTCGAGACGGGTCTGGGGGCCCTGCTGGACGGTCTCGCACAGCAATACGAGCAGGTCGGACGCCCCGTGTAGCCATATTTCGGTGGGCGCCGAAGCATCCCTCCCGCATGCTGGACGCATGTCCAAGGACCCGCAGGCACCCCAGCTGGCGAGGCTCGCCGCCCTCATCGCCGACGAGACCCGGGCCGCCTGTCTGCTGGCCCTGCTGGACGGCCGGGCCTGGACGGCGGGCGAGCTGGCCCGCCGCGCGGGCGTCGCCGCGTCGACCGTCAGCGAGCACCTCGGCAAGCTGGTCGCGGGCGGTCTGCTGACGCAGGAGCGCCAGGGCCGCCACCGGTACGTACGCCTGGCCGACGCGAGGGTGGCCCACCTGGTGGAGGACCTGGCGGCCCAGATCTCCCCGGACACCGTCCAACCCCCGCGGAGCCTGCGGGAGTCGAGCGCGGGCTCGGCGATGGCGAGGGGGCGCACGTGCTACGACCACTTGGCGGGACGCGTGGGCATCGCGGTGACGGACGCCCTGACATACCGTCAACTACTCAGCCAGGACACCAGTTTCGCCCTCACGGAGGCCGGCCTCAGGTGGTTCGAGGCCAACGGCATCCCTCTCCACCGCACCGGCCGCCGCCCCTTGGCCCGAGCCTGCCTCGACTGGACGGAACGCCGCCCGCATCTGGCGGGGGTCGCGGGAGCGGCACTGTGCCACCACGCCCTCACAGAGGGCTGGTGCATCCGTATCGGCTCGGAACGAGCGGTGAAGGTGACGGCAACAGGCGAACAGGCGCTGAAGGAGCTCTTGGGAATCGATGAATCCACATTGCGTTGAACGCGCCCTATAGGGGCGCGGGACTGTGTCCGATGTGCGGCTCCGCCGCGGGGCGCGACCAGCCACGACGAACCCGCAGACGGCAACGCACCCGTCCGAAATCCGCGAGCTTCCGCACACGCACCTTCCTACCCTCAGGAGCATGATGAACCCCCGCCGCACCGACCTCCTCGCCGCCGCCGCAGCCACGGTGACCGTGATCCTCTGGGCCTCCGCCTTCGTCTCCATCCGCAGCGCGGGCGAGGCCTACTCCCCCGGCGCCCTGGCCCTCGGCCGCCTCCTCTCCGGCGCACTCGCCCTGGGCGCGATCTGTCTCATACGGCGAGAAGGACGCCCCCCGCGCGAAGCCTGGCGCGGCATCGCGATCTCCGGCGTCCTCTGGTTCGGCTTCTACATGGTCGTCCTGAACTGGGGCGAACAGCAGGTCGACGCCGGCACCGCGGCGCTGGTGGTGAACATCGGCCCGATCCTGATCGCTTTGCTCGGCGCCCGTCTCCTCGGGGACGCGATGCCGCCCCGCCTGCTGGCCGGCATGGCGGTGTCCTTCGCGGGCGCGGTCACCGTGGGCCTGTCGATGTCGGACGACGGCGGCTCCTCGGTGCTCGGCGTGGTCCTGTGCCTGCTCGCGGCGATCGCCTACGCCGGCGGAGTCGTCGCCCAGAAGCCCGCCCTCGGGTCGGCGAGCCCCTTGCAGGTCACGACCTTCGGCTGCCTGGTCGGAGCCGTCGCCTGCCTGCCCTTCGCCGGGCAGCTGGTGTCGGAGGCGGCCGACGCCCCGGCCTCCACGACCCTCAACATGGTCTACCTGGGCGTCTTCCCGACCGCCCTGGCCTTCACCACCTGGGCCTACGCCCTCGCCCGTACGACGGCCAGCCGCATGGGCGCGACCACGTACGCCGTGCCCGCCCTGGTCGTCCTGATGTCCTGGCTGGCGCTCGGCGAGGTGCCGGGGCTGCTCACCCTCGCGGGCGGGGCGCTGTGCCTGGCGGGCGTCGCGGTGTCGCGGTCGCGCTCCCGCGCGCGAACGGCCGCGGTCCCGGTGACGGCACCGGAACCGCGGCCCGAGAAGGCCTCAGATCCCGCGTGAACGGGCCCTGCCCGCAAGGACCTTGATGCACAGGAGCGCGATCACCGAGAGCCCGATGATGTATCCGGACACCGCCATCGACGTCCCCGTGGCCTCCAGCAGCAGCACCATGAGGAAGGGCGCGAGCCCACCGCCGAGCACGGCGGCGATCTGGTAGCCGAGCGAAGCCCCGGTGTAGCGCATCTCCGGGGTGAACAGCTCGGCGAACAGGGCGGCTTGAGGGCCGTACATGATGCTCAGGAAGCATCCGGCGACGAAGGTGCCGACCGCCAGCCACAGCAGAGATCCGGTGTCGATGAGCAGGAACATCGGTACGGCCCACAGGGCGATGCCGGCCGCGCCGAGGGCGTAGATCCGGATGCGGCCGAGGCGGTCGGAGAGCGCGGCGGCGGCCGGGATCAGCACCAGCTGGGTGAGGCTGACGCAGAGCGAGACCATCAGGACCGCGCTCTTCTTCATGCCGAGCTCGCGGGTCGTGTAGTCGAGGACTCCGGTGATCAGGATGTAGAAGGTCGCGGTGTTCACGGCGAAGGAGCCACCGGCCAGCAGGACCGTGCCGAGATGGTGGCGCAGGATCGTGCGCAGCGGGGAGTTCTGCTCGGTCTTCTCCTTCTCGGCCAACTCCCGCTCCGCCTGCCGGAATGCGGGGGTCTCCTCGACCTTGGTGTGGATGTACCAGGCGAGCGCGAGGACGAACAGGCCGATCAGGAACGGGATCCGCCAGCCCCAGGCCGCGAAGGCGCTGTCCGAGGTGAACGCCCCGGCCAGCAGGAAGACCGTGTTGGCGGTCACCACGCCGATGGGGACACCGAGTTGGACGACACTGCCGTAGAGGCCGCGCTTGCCCTCGGGGGCGTACTCGGTGGCCAGCAGCATCGCGCCGCCCCACTGCGCGCCGACCGCGACGCCCTGCACGACGCGCAGGAGGACGAGCAGGATCGGGGCGGCGACGCCGATCGTGTCGTAGGTCGGCAGGAGGCCGATGCCCGTGGTGGCGAGGCCCATGAGGGTGAGCGCGAGGACCAGCATGGGCTTGCGGCCGCGCTTGTCGCCGAGCTGGCCGGCGACGATGCCGCCGATCGGGCGGGCGAGGAAGCCGACGGCGAAGGTGGCGAAGGCGGCGAGGACGCCGGCGGTGGAGTCACCGGCCGGGAAGTAGAGATCGCCCAGGACCAGGGCGGCGGCTATGCCGAAGACGAAGTAGTCGTACCACTCGACGGCGGAGGCGAGCGCGGCCGCGGTGGCGACGCGACGGCGGTGGGGAGTCGCCGGCGCGGTGACGGACGTGGGCTGAGCGGAAGGGGCCGTGTCCATGCAGTGCACACTCCGATGGGTGCGTGGGGACGTTGGCGGCTGAACATACTGACCGGACGGTATGGGGTCAACGGGTGTGCGGGAAGGTTGCCCGAAGCACCCGAGAGGGGCCCCGGGCAACCCGCGGGTCAGAACACCACCAATGCCCTGCCGCCCTTGCCGGCCAGCATGTTGTCGAAGGCCGCCGGGATCCCGTCCAGCGCGATCCGCTCGGTCACCAGCATCCCGAGGTCGAGGCGGCCCGCCCGGACGTGCTCGGCCAGCACCGGGAGGTCCTCGGCGGGGTTGGAGTCGCCGTAGACACAGCCCGCGAGGGTGCGGCCCCAGTGGAAGATCTCCAGGGCGTTGAAGGTGACCTGCTGGTCCTTGCCGCCGATGCCGACGACCGTCGTACGGCCACCGCGGCGGGTGGAGTCCCAGGCGGTGCGGATGGTCGAGGCGCGGCCGACGCACTCGACGGCGACGTCGACGCCCTGCCTGCCGGTGAGGCCCCGGATCTCGCGGGCGGTGTTCTCGGCGGCGATCACGTAGTCGGTGGCTCCGGCGGCGCGGGCCAACTCCTCCTTCTCCGGGGAGACATCGACCGCGACGATCTTCGACGCGCCCGCGATCCGGGCCGCCTGGAGCGCGGCCAGGCCCACTCCCCCGACGCCGTACACCGCGACCGTCTCGCCCCCGCGGACCCGCGCCGAGTGGTGGACGGCGCCGTAGCCGGTGAGGACCGCGCAGCCGAGGAGGGCCGCGTCGGTGAGCGGGATGCCGTCGGGGAGGGGCAGCAGACAGGAGGCGGGGACGACCGTCTCCTCGGCGAACGCGGCGACGTTCAGGCCGGGGTGGAGGTCGGTGCCGTCGGCGGTGCGGGCGTAGACGTCGGCGGCGCCGTTGAGGGCGTTGGCGCACAGCCAGACCTCGCCGAGCGAGCAGGTGTGACAACTGCCGCAGGAGGGGGCCCAGTTGAGGACGACTCCGGCGCCGGGCAGCACCCCGGTGACCCCCTCCCCCACGGCGACGACCGTGCCCGCGCCCTCGTGGCCCAGGACGGCCGGGACGGGGACACGCATGGTGCCGTTGGACAGGGACAGGTCGGAGTGGCAGACCCCGGCGGCGGCGAGCCGGACCCGGACCTGACCGGGGCCGGGGTCCGGGAGGTCGATGTCGGTGACCTCCAGGGGAGCGCCCACGGCGGGAAGGACGGCGGCACGAACCACGGGAAGGCTCCTAGAACTGAAGGGACTTGGTCTGGAGGTACTCGGCGAGACCGTGCGAGCCGAGCTCGCGGCCCACGCCGGACTGCTTGTAACCGCCGAACGGGGCAAGGGGGTTGAAGCGGCCGCCGTTGATGTCGACCTGCCCGGTGTCCATCCGGCGGGCGAAGGCCACCGCCTCCGGCTCCTCGCCGGCCCAGACGGCGCCCGCGAGGCCGTAGACCGTGCCGTTGGCGATGCGCAGGGCGTCCTCCTCGTCCTCGTAGCGCAGGATCGACAGGACCGGGCCGAAGATCTCCTCCTGGGCGATGGTCATCTCGGGCGTCACGTCGGCGAAGACGGTCGGCGCGACGAAGTAGCCCTGCTCGCGCGGGGATTCGGGACCACCGGCGACCAGCCGGGCCCCCTCCGCCACGCCCTTCTCGATGTAACCGCGCACCCGTGCCTGCTGCTTGGCGTTGACGACGGGGCCGATGCGCTCGCCGTACTTCGCGGCAGCGGCGGCGGCGAGCTCGACCGCCTCGTCGTACTGGTCCCGGTGGACCAGCATCCGGGTCCAGGCGCTGCACGTCTGGCCGGAGTTGGACATCACGTTGGCGACGCCGACGTTGACCGCCTTGGCGAGGTCGGCGCTGGGCAGGATGACGTTGGCGGACTTGCCGCCGAGCTCCAGGGCGACCTTCTTCAGCGCGGCACCCGCGGTCGCGCCGATCTGCCGCCCGACCGCGGTGGAGCCGGTGAAGGACACCAGGTCGACGTCCGGGTGCTCGGCGAGGGCCTGGCCGGCGACCGGGCCGAGGCCGGTGACGAGGTTGAAGACACCGGCCGGGACGCCCGCCTCATGGACGGCCTCGGCGAAGAGCTGGGCGACCAGCGGGGTGTCCTCGGCGGGCTTGAGGACGACCGTGCAGCCCGCGGCGAGCGCCGGGGCGACCTTGGCGACGATCTGGTGCAGCGGGTAGTTCCAGGGGGTGATCGCGGCCACCACACCGACCGGCTCCTGGTGGACGGTGGAGTTGCCGACCTTCTCCTCGAAGGGGTGGGTCGCGGCCAGCTCGGCGTAGGAGCCGGCGACCGCGACGGGGACGGCCGCGTGCACGTTCTGCGAGAACTTCAGGGGCGAGCCGAGTTCGGCGGTCACCGTCTCGGCGATCTCGTCCTTGCGGGCGGCCAGCACGTCCCGGAGGGCGGCCAGCCGGGCGGCCCGCTCGGCCGGAGGGGTCGCGGCCCAGGCCGGGAGGGCGGCGCGGGCGGCCCGTACGGCGAGGTCGACGTCCTCGGCGGTGCCCGCCGGGACCCGTCCGACGACCTGTTCGTCGGCCGGATTCACGACCTCGATCACGTCCGGGCCGGTGGCCGGTCGCCACTCGCCGTCGATGTACATGCCGTCGTGCGCCTTCATGGTGCGTCCTCCCGGGCTGGGCCGTGTCGTCGTCCGGATCACAAAGTCCAGCTGCCAAAGTGCCTGACGAAGTCCGGCTCACAAACTAGCGGCGATAGTTTTTCGGCGCCAGGGCGGGGCCGGGCTGCCGACGAACATCACAACCGGACCTTCCAGGGACATCACAACCGGACCTTCCAGGGACATCACAACCGGACCTTCCAGGGACCTCAGAAGTCGACGCGGGCTCGCTCGTCCACCCTCGCCACGGCCTCCTGCCCGAACGCCTTCTCGTACGCCCGCCGGATCTCCTCGATCCTCCGGTCGCTCTGCGCGGCCCGCGCCACCGGATACAGCAGGATCAGCTCGTACGACCGCTCTTTCTCGATTTCCCCGCTCACGTCCCGCCACTGCCCGCGCCCGTTCTGCACGGTGAGCCCGTCGGGGAACTCCGGGGTGACCTCCGTGTCGACGAAGGCCGTGAACTGAGCGTCGGTGACGGCCGGCCCGCCGTCGGGGCGCTCGGTGCCGAAGAACAACTGCGTCTCGATGTACGGCGCCCCTCGCTCCGGCGCCGCGTTGTCGGCCTCGGCGAGGCCGGCGTGGGCGGTGGGTGCGGCGGCGGCGATCAGGAGGGCGGCGACGGTCAGGGTGGACCTGGTGCGGGTGCGGTGCGGTTCTCCGGTGCGGGTGTGGTGCTGTGCCATGGTGCGGGTGTGGTGCGGTCCCGTGCTGCGGGTGCGGTGCGGTTCCATGGGTTCTGCCTAGCGGGCGCCCGGCACCAAGTCCCGTCGACGCGCGTGCAGTTCACTCGTCCAGGTCCGGCAGGTGGTCCGGGGACGGGCAGATGCGTTCGCCGTGCTGGTCGAAGACGAACAGGTGGGAGATGTCGACGAGGAGGGGGACCTGCATGCCGCGGCGGAGGTCGATGTCCGGGGTGGTGCGGACGACCAGGTCGCCGGGGAGGCGGGGGTCGGCCGGGGCGGGCTCGGGGTCCGGAGCGTCCTCCAGGACCACGACCGGGCCTGCTCGCAGAGAGCCCGCGCGTTCTCTGAGGCGGTCCAGGACCCTGCCGTCGCGGCGGCGCCGGACGGCAGGGCGCGCGGCGGGGCGGGCGGCCTCCAGGTCGGGGACGACGGCCGGGCGGGAGCCGGTGTTGAAGTGCACGAGGATCTCGTGCCCCTGGAACTCCACGTGCTCCACCAGGCCGGTGATCGGCATCTCGCCCGGGCGGGCGGAGGCGGGGTGGGCGATGCGGATGGCCTCCGAGCGCAGACCCACGATCACCTCGCGTCCCTGCTGCACGCGGAGCAACTGGTGGTCCAGGGACAGCGGTTCGGGCAGGCGCAGGTACTGCTTGCCGAGGCTGATGGTCATGGCGCCGTCCAGCGGGGCCCGGACCAGGCCGCGCAGGAGGTTGATGCGCGGGGTGCCGATGAAGGCGGCCACGAAGACGTTGCGGGGCAGGGCGTACACCGAGCGCGGGGAGCCGACCTGCTGGAGGACGCCGCCGCGCAGGACGGCGACCCGGTCGCCGAGCGACATGGCCTCGGCCTGGTCGTGGGTGACGTAGACCGTGGTGACACCCAGCTCGCGGGTGAGGCTCGCTATCTCGGCGCGCAGGTGGTTGCGGAGCTTGGCGTCGAGGTTGGACAGCGGTTCGTCCATCAGGAAGGCGGAGGGGTGGCGGGAGATGGCCCGGCCCATCGCCACGCGCTGGCGTTCACCGCCGGAGAGCTGGCCCGGGTAGCGGTCGAGGAGGTCCTCGATGCCGAGCATGCGGGCGGTGGCGTCCACGCGGGCGCTCGGGTCCTCTCCGGGGGCCTCGATGCGGAGCGGGAAGCCGATGTTGGCGCGGCTCGTCATGGTCGGGTAGAGGGCGAAGTTCTGGAACACCATGGCCATGCGCCGCTCGGCGGGCCCGAGGTCGTTGGCGTACTCGCCGTCGAGCCTGAGCTCGCCCTCGGTGATCTCCTCCAGGCCGGCGATCATGCGCAGCACGGTGGACTTGCCGCAACCGGAGGGGCCGAGCAGGACGAGGAACTCGCCGGGCGCGACGTCCAGCGAGAGACGGTCCACCACCCGGGTGCCTCGGGTGTAGGTCTTGCTCACGTCGTGCAGGGAGATGGCGCGTGTCATGGCAGTGCCCCCGGGGGCTGATTCAGGCGTTGGTGCTCCGCGATCGAATGACCCCGGCCGACTCGCACGGGGCTGTGCGTCACGGAAGTTAACGGAATGCACCCGGCGGGGGGAAGAGACTGGGCGGGATCCGGCGTTCCCGTCCAGTCAATGAGAAAGCGGACGATCAGATTCAGCGAGCGGTTGTGATCCTCTATGGGTGGGAGCCCCGGGCTCTCGAGCTCGGGGCTCTCGAACCCGGGGGCCGGGGCTCCGGAGTCTGCGGCCCGTGCGTTAGGGCTCGCGGGCCTGGGGTTCGGGGGCCGGAGGCACGGGGGCCTGGGACGCGGGTGTCTGCGGCCCGGGGGTTTGAGGCTCTGGAGTCTGCGGCCCGGGTGTCTGGGGCCCCGGAGACTGAGGCCCGCGATTCCGCGGCTCGGGGGTCTGGAGCTCCGGACTACGGGAGCCGGGACTCTGGGGACCGGAGGTCACGGTCGAGCGGGGCTGGGGCTCGCGGGTTCGGACCAGGTGGGCGAAGACGACGACGTTGCTGGTGTAGCCCGTTCGTCTGGTGAAGAGGCCGCCGCAGGTGATCACGCGGAGTTCGGGGCGCCGGGACGGGCCGTAGACCTCCTTGTCGGGGAAGCCCGCCTTGTCGAAGATCTTCACCCGGTCCACGGCGTACACGGCGGTACGGCCGTCCGCGCGCCGCGCCTCGATCACCTTGCCCGGCTTCACCTGGGCGAGCCCGGCGAAGACGGCGGGGCCCGTCATCGTGTCCCGGTGGCCCACGGCGATCGCCGTGCCGGACTCGCCGGGCGTCGGGCCACCCCGGTACCAGCCCACCAGCTTCGGCTTGTCGACCGGTGGCGTCGCCAGTTCCCGGCCCTTGATGAGCCCCAGGGCGATGATCGGGGCGTCGATGCCCAGGGACGGAATGCGCAAGGACGTCGGCCGGGACCGGGGCAGCGGGCGGGGCGGGGACGTGAGCGTGCGCGTGCGCGTGCGCGATGGTGTGCTCCGCGGCGGGCGGCCAGCGGACGGGGTCGACCCGACAGCCGCCTTCGCCCCCGCCCCACCGGCCACCTCCGCATCCGAGCCGGCCGCCACCTCCGCATCCGACCCACCGGCCACACCCGCGTCCGCGTCCGGCCCCGCGGCCGCCACCGGGTCCGGCAGGGTGGGCCCGTCGTCGGCCGTGCACCGCACCCCCGTCGTCACCAGGACGACCGTGAGCAGAGCCGTCCTGGTGAGACGGTAGGCGCGGGTCCGGTACCAGGGCCTGCGTCTGCGCCTACGCGGCGCCATGGGGCCGACGGCGGTTCTGCCGGAAGTACGCGACGCCGCCGACCGCCACCAGCCCGACCGCCGCGGCGCCCGCCACCGGCGCGTACGCGGCCGCGGTGTCGACCAGACCGCCACCGCCCGCGTGCACACCGCCCTTCGGGCCGTTGGGGTCGTTCTGCCCCCAACCCCCGCCAGCCTGCTGCTGGTCCTCGATCTGGTCGCCCGGACGACGCCCCCCGTCCCGCTTCTCGTCGCGGCAGTTGACGCGGAAGATCTTGTCCTTGGTGACACCCGTCACGGTCCACGAGACCTTGTACTGTCCGTCCGCCACCCCCAGCGGGTCGGTGTGGCCGGCACCCCCGGCGAGCTGGACGGCACCGGTCACCACCGCTGCCGAGGCCAGCGGAGGCTGCGGCGTGATGGTGTAGGCGATGGTGGTGAGAGAGTCGAAGTTGACGGCATCCAGGTAGAACTTGCAGACCCTGGGGTCGTCCTTCGAGACGCCGTAGGGCACGCCCACGCGGTGGATCCTGATGTCGCCGTTCTCACCTGCGGCCGACGCGGTCGGCGCCATCACCCATGAGGCGCCGGACGCGGCGAGGGCGGTGAGGACGACAGTGGCACCCGCGCGGGCGCGGAGACCATGTGGGAGTGTCAGGCTGGGCATGCGCGCTCCTCCGATTCAGACGATTTTCATACAAATCGTTCTTTCGGGAGGACTCTCCTTCATATGTGCGAAGGTCGGCCGCATCGACGCCCGGCGCGCCGTCAGATATCGCTCGTGCGGCGCAATCCCGTGCGCTTGGGCCGCTCCCCCGTTGCCGCTACGGCCCCGGCGTCACCCCGGGCCGACGACCGCAGCGCGACCCCCGACGACACCAGCAGCAGCCCGCCCAGCATCACGAACGGCGCCGCCACTCCCGCGACCCCCGCGACCAGTCCCGCGGTGGCCGGGGCGGCGACCTGACCGAGGCGGTTGCCGGTCAGCCGCAGGGCGAGGGCGGTGGAGCGGGCGCCGTCGGGGGCGGCCTGGACCACCGTCGTCATGGACAGCGGCTGTCCGACCCCGAGGCAGAAACCGAGCAGGGCGAGCATCACCGCCAGCACCCACACCGGAACCGGCAGCGCGATGCTCGCGCACAGGAAGGCCCCCAGCAGACACGTCACGGTGAGGAGCAGCGCGCGCCCCAGCAGCCGTAGCAGCGGGGTCAGCACCAGTCGGCAGGCGATGGTGGCGGCCGCGCGCAGGCTCAGCAGCAGGCCCACCACCGAGGGGGCGATGCCCCGGTGCTCGCCGACCACCGGAAGGTAGGCGGTCAGGATGTCGGTGGCGGACAGCACGGACAGGCTCACGAAGATGCCGCCGGGCACGCCCCGGGACCGCAGGATGCGTCCGACGGGGACCCGGTCGCCGGGCGCGGTACGGGACTTGGCCGCCGGGTCGCGGTGCTCGATGCGCCACAGCGAGGTGAACGCGACCGCCGCCCCCGCACCCGCCACGAACAGCGCGAGTGCGCTGGTGCCCGCCCGGTCGGAACCGTCGATCAGCGCGCCTGCCGCGACCGGACCCACCAGCTGGCCGAGGGAGACGCCGATGGTGAAGTGGCCGAAGTTGCGGTCCTGTTCGTGCGGGGCGGACTGGCGGGCGACGAGGGACTGGGAGCCGATGACGAAGCAGAGGTGGCCGAGCCCCATCACCCCGCTCCAGACCGCCATCGTCCACAGGGAGTTCGCGGCCCCGCTCAGCGCGCACCCGCCGGAGATGAGCACCACTCCGACGGGCAGCAGCGGCGCGCACCGCCCGTGGTCCGTACGGCGGCCCAGCGGTACGGCGGCGAACAGCGGCAGCAGCGCGTACACACCGGCGATGACACCGATCGCGCGTTCGTCCGCGCCCAGCGCGAGGGCCCGGTAGGAGACGGCGGGCCGTGCCATCGACACCGCCCCCTGCGTGAAGCTGAAGGCGATGACGAGGCGGAGCAGCCAGCCGCGGTTCCCACCGGGCGCCATGTGCGAGTCCTCCGTGGAAGGTTGTTCCGAAGGGTTGTTCCGAAGTCGTTCCTGGAGCGGTCAGACGATGCCGAAGAGGATCCCTGCCCCGAGGACCAACAGGCATGTGAGCGCGGCCCACTTGACCACGAACCTCGTGTGGTCGCCGAACTCCACCTTGGCCATGCCGACCAGGACGTACACGGCCGGGACGAGCGGGCTCGACATGTGCAGGGGCTGGCCGACGAGGGAGGCGCGGGCCATCTCCAGCGGGGTGACGCCGTGCGCGGCGCCGGCCTCGGCGAGCACCGGCAGGACGCCGAAGTAGAAGCCGTCGTTCGACATGAAGTAGGTGAGCGGGAGGCTCAGGATGCCGGTGACCAGGGCCATGTGCGGGCCCATGCCCTCGGGGATGACGTCCACCATCCAGCGGGCCATGTGGTCGACCATGCCGGTGCCCTGGAGGACGCCGGTGAAGACGGCGGCGGCGAAGACCATGCCGGAGACGTTGAGGACGTTGTCCGCGTGGGCGGCGAGGCGGGCCTTCTGGTCCGGGATGTGCGGGAAGTTGACGGTGAGCGCGAGCGCGGCGCCGAGCAGGAACAGCACCGGGATCGGCAGCCACTCCATGATCATGCAGGTGAGGAGGGCGACCGTGAGCAGCGCGTTGAACCAGTACAGCTTGGGGCGCAGGGTGGGGCGGTTGGGGTCGAGGACCTGGAAGCGCTTCTGCTCGTCGGCCTCGTCGTCGGCGTCGGTGCCGGAGCCCGAACCGCCGGTGCCCACCGCGGCCTTGCCCGTGCCGGAGCCGCCGGAACCGCCGGAACCGGCGCCGACCAGGACCGTCTCGGTCTCCTTCTCCTCGACCTTCTCCTCCACGAGGACATCGCCCAGCGTGAGCACGCCCAGCCGCTTGCGCTCGCGCATGCCGAGGACGTACGAGAGGACGAAGACGCCCAGCAGACCGACGGCCAGGGCCGGGATCATCGGGACGAAGATGTCGCTGGCGTCGACCTTCAGCGCGGTCGCCGCACGGGCCGTCGGACCGCCCCAGGGCAGGGTGTTCATCACGCCGTTGGCCATGGCGGCGACACCGGTCATCACGACCAGGCTCATCTTCAGGCGCTTGTACAGCGGGTACATCGCCGAGACGGTGATCATGAAGGTGGTCGAGCCGTCGCCGTCGAGCGAGACGATCGCGGCGAGCACCGCGGTGCCGACGACGATCCGCATCGGGTCGGCCTTGCAGAACTTCAGGATCCCGCGCACGACGGGGTCGAAGAGGCCGACGTCGATCATCACACCGAAGTAGACGATCGCGAACATGAGCATCGCCGCGGTGGGGGCGAGGCTGGTGACGCCTTCGATGACGTAGTCGCCGAGCTTGGCGCCCTTGCCGACGAAGACACAGAACAGTGCCGGGATCAGCACGAGCGCCGCGATCGGCGACATCTTCTTCATCATGATCAGGACCAGGAAGGTCGCGATCATGGCGAAGCCGAGGATGGTCAACATGAGTGGATACCTAACGTTCGCCCTTGAACTCCCACCAGGGCCGGCGGTGCGTTGACGTTAGGTCCGTTCGTTTGGCGTTAACAAGACGTTGACGTGCGAGCAATAAGCGCAAAACTCCAGGTCACGGACTTGCGATCAGTTCGACGGGCACTCCGTTGAGCACCGCGTTGCCCGACAGGGGGTCCAGGAGAGTGCCGTCGAGCAGCTGGTTCACATTGACGCCGGGGTCCTGGGCCGCGTGCCGCATACGGGTCCCGGGGCGGTCGTGGCCCCAGCCGTGCGGGAGGCTCACGACACCCCGCCGGACCGTGTCCGTGATCTCCACGGGCGCGGTCACCGCTCCCCCGGCCCCCTTGATCCCGATCCGCTGTCCGTCGACGAGTCCGAGGCCCTGCGCGTCCTCGGGGTGGATGTGCAGGGTGCAGCGGTTGGTGCCACCGGTGAGGGCGGGGACGTTGTGCATCCAGCTGTTGTTGGAGCGCAGATGCCGACGGCCGATGAGGACGAGTCCGTCGACCCGCTGCCGCAGGGCCTCCCGCAACCGGGGCAGGTCGTCCGCGATCGGCCCCGGCAGCAGCTCGATCTTGCCGCTGCGGGTCTTCAGCGGCTGCGGCAGCCGGGAGGTCAGCGGCCCGAGGTCGATGCCGTGCGGATGCGCGAGCAGCTTCGTCAGGCTCAGCCCGTCCGGTCGTACGCCGAAACCGTCGCCGTAGGGGCCGAGGCGCAGCATCATGTCGAGCCGCCGCTCGGGGCCGGTGTCGCCATGGAGGAGGGCCGCGAGTTCCTGCGGGTCGTGGCCGTGCACGGGCGAGTGGGCCTCCTTGACGGCCTTGCCGAGGGTCTGGCCGATGACCAGGTCGTCCACGGCGGAGGGGTCGGCGCCGTGCATGCCGGTGGCGGCGAGGACCAGCCGGGCGAGGATCTCCGTCTCCGCCATCCGGCCGGGCTCCAGCGGGACCGCGGGGCGGGTGTAGCGGACCTGGTTGCGCACGGCGAGGGTGTTGAAGGCGAAGTCGTGGTGCGGGCTCTGGGAGGGCGGGGGCGGCGGCAGTACGACGTGGGCGTGGCGTGAGGTCTCGTTGAGATACGGGTCCACGCTGACCATGAAGTCGAGGGAGCCGAGGGCCTTGTCGAGCCGGTCGCCATCGGGGGCGGAGAGGACCGGATTGGCGGCGACGGCGACGAGGGCCCGGATCGGCTCGCCCTCCGCGGTCGCGGTGTCGATCTCCTCGGCGAGCGCGGAGAGCGGCAACTCCCCCTTGGCCTCGGGGTGTCGACCGACCCGGGAGTGCCAGCGCCCGAGGGCGAAGCCGTGGCTCGGTCCTGCGGGCCGGGGGGTGCGGTCGGTGGCCGCTTGCGGGAAGAGGGCGCCGCCGGGCCGGTCGAGGTTGCCGGTGAGGATGTTGAGCACGTCGACGAGCCAGCTGGCGAGGGTGCCGTGCGGGACCGTGCAACTGCCGATGCGGCCGTACACGGCGGCCGTCGGGGCGGCGGCGAGTTCGCGGGCGAGGGTGCGGATGGTGTCGGCGTCGACGTCACAGGCGCCGGCGACGGCTTCGGGGGTGAAGTCCCGTACGGCTTCCCGGAGTTCGTCGAGCCCTTGCAGATGCGGGGTCAACTCCGCGGTGTCGACCGACTCTTCCTCGAACAGCGTGTACGCCATCGCGGCGAGGAGCAACGCGTCCGTGCCCGGCCGGATGGCGATGTGCCGGTCGGCGAGCCGGGCGGTGCGGGTGCGGCGGGGGTCGACCACGGTGAGGGTGCCGCCGCGGGCCTTGAGCGCCTTGAGCTTGCCGGGGAAGTCGGGGGCGGTGCACAGACTCCCGTTGGACTCCAGGGGGTTGGCGCCGAGCAGGAGCAGATGGTCGGTGCGGTCGAGGTCGGGCACCGGGATGGCGTTGGCGTCGCCGTACAGCAGTCCGCTGGAGACGTGCTTGGGCATCTGGTCGACGGTGGAGGCGGTGAAGACGCTCCGGGTCCCGAGCCCGGCGAGCAGCACCGGCGGGTAGAGGGCGCCGGCCATGGTGTGCACGTTGGGGTTGCCGAGGACGACCCCGACCGAGTTCGCCCCGTACCGCTCGACCACGCCCCGGATCCCGGCGGCGACCGCGTCGAAGGCCTCCGCCCAGGTGGCCTCGCGCAGCTCCCCGTCCCGCCGCACGAGGGGGGTGCGCAGCCGGTCGGGGTCCCCGTCGACGGCCCCGAAGGAGGCACCCTTCGGGCAGATGAACCCCTTGCTGAACACGTCGTCACGGTCCCCGCGGGCCCCGGTCACCCGGGTCCCCTCGACGGTGAGCGTGAGACCGCAGGTGGCCTCGCACAGCGGGCAGATGCGGAGAGCGGTGCGGGACACGGGTCCTCCCGGGGGCAGCGGTGCCTGTCCCGGTGAGCATACCGACCGGTATGGACGGACGGGAGGGGGTGCCGGGGCTCAGTCCAGAACGCGCGCCAGATACGCCCGCAACATCTCCCTGGCCTCCTGGATGATCCGCTCGTCGCCCTCCGGTGCCATCCGGAACGCCAGGTGGACGAGGGTGTCCGCGGTTTCCGTGGCGATCAGGAAGGTGCGGCGCAGGTCGTCGTCGGGTTCGCGGGCGAGGTAGCCCGACAGGAGGTCGGTGAGGCGGTCGGCGACGCGGTGGTTGGGTTCGGCGTGGCGGGCGCCGACGGGGATCTGGTTGCCGAAGTCGACGAGGGAGAAGCCGGGGGCGGTGCGTTTCATGGCGAGGTACTCGTCCAGGACGACGTCCATCGCCGTACGCCAGCCGCCCTCCTCGCCCGACTTCTGGAGGCGGCCGGTGACCCGCTCCGTGAAGCGTTCGAGGTTGCGCTGGGCGAGGGCGTCGGCCATCTGCCGCTTGTTGCCGAAGAAGCGGTACACCGAGCCGATGGGAACCCCGGCGCGCAGCGCGACGGCGCGCGTGCTCAGGTCGTCGTAGCCGACCTCGTCGAGCAGGGCGGCACAGGCGTCGAGGATTCTGGTCAGCCGTTCGGCGCTGCGCCGCTGCACGGGGGCGCGGCGAAGCGGGGTCGCTTGGGGCACGGGCTTCATGATGCCTTTCCGCCGTGGTCAGGTGAACCCCGCCACCTGGTACGGGGCCGGGGGCCCACGACACTCACCGGCCACCGCCGGCAATCGCCGCGAGGCGCGTGGCGGGGGCGTCGGCGAGGGCGGTCGCCGTGAGTCGGGTTCCGGTGGGGGCGTCGTCGGTAGCGGCTGTGAGCTTGGTGGCGGAGGCGGTGCCGTCGGTGGTCGTGGCAGGGGCGGTGCCGCCGGCGGTCGTGGCAGGGGCGGTGCCGGAGCCGGTGCCGCCGATGGTCGTCGTGATGACGGCGGCCGGGGAGCCGCTTCCGCCGGTGATTGTCGCTATGAAGGCCGCCCCGGAGCCGCTTCCGCGAACGGTCGTGTAGGGGGCCGTCACGGAGCCGCTTCCGCCGGTGATCGTCGTCGTGGAGGCCGGCCCGGAAGCGCCGCCGCCCGTGATCGCCGCGAACCGCACCCCGGAGTCACCCGCGCTCGGCGCCGACTCCGCCCCCGTGCCGTCCCCGCCCGCCGTCGATTCCGCACCGGGAGTCCCGCTCCCCGTGCTCGTCGACGGCTGCGGCTTCGACGCCGTGACGTCCGCCGTGCTCTCCACCGGGTCGCCGTCCACGGCCCACACGGTGCCGTCGTCGGCGTACAGGCGGGCGGTGACCTTGTGGGTGCCCTGCGGGACGTACGCGGCCGCGAGCCGGTAGGTGGGGGTGCGCAGGGTGGTGACCGGGCGGTCGTCCACGAAGAGGACGGCCACACCCCGGCCGGAGACCGCCTTGGCCTTGGTGTTGCTGGGCGAGAAGGCGAAGTTCTCGACGGTCAGCCGCACCGACCAGCAGTCGTCGGTGGCCGGCTGCACCTCTATGGCGACCTCGGGGGCGTTGTCCTTGTCCACCTCGCGGTAGTGCCGGCCCTCCTGGTCGGTGTCGTCGAGGACCTTGCCCACCGGTGAGACCGACTGGCCGTCCTTGTGCCCCTTGGCCCCACTGGTGCCACAACTCACGGATCCGGTCACCAGTACGACACAGACCGCGAGCGCGGCAAGGATTCCCCGCGTCCACGACATGCCCGGGAGCCTAGAACACGGGTACGACACCGCGAATCCCCCTGTGGTCTGGTTCTCGTCCTCCTCCCTGAGGAGGTCACGAGCGGGGAAATCGGTTCCACGGAACGACCTCTTGCGCCGCCGAAACCGCAATCATACGGTAGTCCATAGGAATCGGATCGCAAGGGAGCGACCATGAAGAGCGGGGACGCAGCGAGCACACGCGGCGACGCACGCAAGACCGCCGAGGGCCTGGTGTACCTCTCCGGCTTCGGCAACGAACACGCCTCGGAGGCCGTCCCGGGCGCCCTCCCGGAGGGCCGCAACGCCCCGCAGCGCGCCCCCCTCGGCCTCTACGCGGAGCAGCTCAGCGGTACGGCCTTCACCGAGCCCCGCGCCCACAACCGCCGCTCCTGGCTGTACCGGATCCGCCCGTCGGCCGCGCACCCCGCGTTCACGCACACCCACCACGGCCGGATCCGTACGGCCCCCTTCACCGAGTCGGTCCCGGACCCCAACCGGCTGCGCTGGGACCCGCTGCCGGAGCCCGTCGAGGGCACCGACTTCCTCGCCGGCCTGTGGACCCTCGGCGGCAACGGCGACGTCACCCAGCGCACCGGCATGGCCGTGCACCTCTACCACGCCACCGACTCCATGGACCGCGTCTTCAGCGACGCCGACGGCGAGCTGCTGATCGTCCCGGAGCGCGGCGGGCTGCTGCTGCGCACGGAGTTCGGGCTGCTCCATGTGGAGCCGGGCCAGGTGGCGCTGATCCCTCGTGGGGTGCGCTTCCGTGTGGAGCTGCTCGACGAGTCGGCCAGGGGCTATGTGTGCGAGAACTACGGCGCCCCCTTCCAGCTCCCCGACCTCGGCCCGATCGGCGCCAACGGCCTCGCCAACGCCCGCGACTTCCAGGCCCCCGTCGCCGCGTACGAGGACGTCGAGGGGCCGGTGGAGGTGGTCAACAAGTTCTGCGGCAACCTCTGGACGGCGACCTACGATCACTCCCCGCTCGACGTGGTCGCCTGGCACGGCAACCATGTGCCGTACGTCTACGACCTGCGCCGTTTCAACGTCATCGGCTCCATCTCGTACGACCATCCCGACCCGTCGATCTTCACCGTGCTGACGTCCCCGTCGGACACCCCGGGGCTGGCCGGCGTCGACTTCGTGGTCTTCGCGCCGCGCTGGCTGGTCGGGGAGGACACCTTCCGGCCGCCGTACTTCCACCGGAACGTGATGAGCGAGTACATGGGCCTGATCGAGGGCGCGTACGACGCGAAGACCGCTGGGAAGGGGGGTTTCGTGCCGGGCGGCGGCTCGCTGCACAACATGATGTCGGCGCACGGACCGGACCGGGAGACCTTCGACCGGGCGAGCGCGGCCGAGCTCAAGCCGCAGAAGGTCGACGACGGCCTCGCGTTCATGTTCGAGACCCGCTGGCCGGTGACGCTCACCGCACACGCGGCCCGCGCGGACCACCTCCAGCCGCGCTACGACGACGTGTGGCGAGGCCTGCAACGCCACTTCCGCCCGCCGAACTGACCCGCCGGTCCCACGGATCCGCCCGACGCATGACCCGCCGGCCCCGCGGATCCGCCCGACGCCTTGACCCGCCGGCCCCGCGGATCCGCCGGTCGAACTCCCCAGCCGGCCCGCGGATCCGCCCGTCACACCGACCCGCCCGCCCCGCAGATCCAGTCACCGCACCGACCCCCACCCACCTCGCGGATCCACCCGTCACACCGACCCACCCGCCCTGCAATCCGCCCACCCCACCGATCCCCCCGTTGCACCGACCGATCCGCGAAAGGTACGGATAGCCCGTGACCTCCTTCGCTCCGGACTCGATCGTCCTGAACCGCAAGCTGCCGCTCTGGTACCAGGTGTCGCAGTCGCTGCGCGCCTCGATACTCGGCCGCTCCCCCCAGGACCCGCTCCGCCTGCCCACCGAGGAGCAGTTGGCCGGGCACTACGGCGTGAGCGTGCTGACCATGCGGCAGGCGCTCAAGGAGTTGGAGGACGAGGGGCTCATCACCCGGCACCGCCGCCGGGGCACCTTCATCGAGCCGGACGCGAGAAGGGGCACCCCGGTCCGGCTGCTGGGCTCGGTGGACGCGATCGTGGCCCAGCAGTCCGGCATGACGACCGAGCTGCTGGAGCACGGCAAGTCCCCCGTGCCGCCCGAACTCGCCGAGCACTTCCCGGCGTTGGACGAGGTGGCGGCGTACCACCGACTGCGCAGCGACGAACGCACGGGCGAACCGACCAACCACGCCCGCAACTACGTCCGCCCCGAACTGGCCGCGCACATCGACCCGTCGGACCTGGTCCGCTGGCCGATGACGAAGGTGCTGCGGGATGTCGTCGGGGCGGACATCAGCCGCATCACGGACACCGTGGAGGCACGGCTCGCGGACCCGGAGACCGCCCGGCTGCTCCAAGTCCCGCTGCTCAGTCCGATCCTGCACTACACGGGCCTGGCGTACGACGGGGAGGGCCGGGTCCTCGACGCGGCGGTGATCCACTACCGCGGCGACCGCTTCTCCTTCACCGTCACCCTGGACGCCACGTGAGCCCACTGGCCCCGGCTGCCTGTCGGCGAAAGGTCGTACGATGCCCAGCGTGACGCACGACGACGCTCCGCCACTCGCGGACCTCATGCCGTGGTCCGTCGCACCGCCGCGGCTCGGCCGGGGGTGGCCGACGGGCCCCGACGCGGCATCCCTGAACGCCCGCTGGGACGCGCTGCTCAAGGCCGAGGGGCCCGACCGGGAGGCCCTGTTCGAGCCGACCCGGTCCCGCACCCTGCGCTCGGCGGTAGGACAGCTGCCGGGGCGGACGGGCGGCACGGAGCGGCTCGCCCGGGCCACCGGCCCCTGCCCGGAGCCGGTACGGGTCCTGCACGCGCCGTTCGACGAGCAGTGGCTGATCCCGGACCACCGGCTGATCGACGCGGCCCGGCCCGAGCTGTGGCGGGTGGCGGACGAGCAGCAGGTGTTCGTGGTGGAGACGCCGACGGAGGGTCAGGGCCCCCGGCTCCTCGCGACCTCGCTGCTCCCCCTGCTCCGCCCGGGCCGCGTCCGCCCGCTGTACCGCCGCCCTGGGGCCACGGAACCGAACCTGGCGCCGGGCCTCCTGGACCACCTGCGGACCCGTCTGGAAACGGCGGTGGAGCCCCTGGACGTCCTCGCCTGGATCCTCGCGGCGGTCCGCCGGGACCTCACCGTCCCGCTCACCGACGACCCCGAACTCTGGTTCCGCGGTGTCGAGTCGGGCCACCGCACCCTGTGGCTGATGCGCCGCCACGGCGACCGCCCGAAGCTCCCCGGCGGCCGCCGCCCGTACGTCCGCGCACCTCTGCCGTCCCGCCCCCTGACCCTGGACTACGACCGCGACGAGGAGGCCCTGCTGGTCGACGAGGGCCGCATCTCCCCGGTACCGCCCGAGGCCTGGGACTTCGAGGCGGCCGGAGTACGGGTCCTGGAGCAGTGGTTCACCACCCGGACCGAGGAACCGGAACCGGGCACTCTGGCAGCGATCCGCCCGACGACCTGGCCGCAGACCTGGACGTCCGAACTCCTGGAACTGATCACGGTGCTGGCCCTGCTGGCGGATCTACAGCCCCTGGAGGACGAGTTGACCTCACAGATCACGACGACCGACCTGCGCGAGGCGGGCGTATTGCCCGTGCCTGAGGCGTCGCGCCGACCGGCATCGGTCCTGGACGGTCACGAGGAGGGGCCAGAGGGTCAACTCACGTTGCTGTAGCCACCCCAGGGGCGCGGGGCTGTGTCCCCCGCGGCGAGAACCCGTCCAAAACCCGCCCCAACATCCTCTCGAACACCGCGTCAAGATCAACCGGCCCCGAGTCCTCCGCAAACGCCGCCGCCAACCGCGGATACGCCCCGGACGCCACCTGACCCCCCAGATACGCGATCCGCACCGCGTTCTCCTGCTCCTGAGACCACGGCAACGACCGCACCCGCTCAGCCGTGGACAGCTCGTTCGAGACGTACGTCGTCACACACCCGTTGAGCATCGCGACCAGCTCGATCTTCGTGCCGTAGGGCACGTCCAGCGGGTCGAGGCAGGCGAGGCAGTGCTCCAGGTAGCGCAGGGCGTTGGGGCTGAAGCCGTACACCCCTGACATCAGCCGGACCATCCAGGCGTGCCGGTGCATGAGCGCCTTGGTCTGGCGGGCGTTGCGGAGCATGTCGGCCCGCCAGTCACCGGTCGGCTCGAACAGCTCGTGCTCCCCGCTGACCGCGTCCACCATCAGCTCGTACAGGTCCTCCTTGCGGGGGACGTAGTTGTAGAGCGACATCGTGCCGCAGCCCAGCTCGGCCGCCACGTGCCGCATCGACACCGCGTCCAGCCCGCCGGCATCCGCCAGCCGCACCGCCGCCGCCGCGATGTCCGCCCTGGTGAACGCGGGTTTGGGCCCGCGCCCCGTCCGTTCGGGACGAGCCCAGATCACTTCGGGTACGGCCGCTCGGCCCGCCATCGATCATCACCTCGGCCACCATCCTAGTTACGTACAGCGTACGTAGTGCGCTATGGTCCTGCCATGACTTCTACGTACGCTGTACTTAGTGAAGGTCTGGAGAAGCGGTTCGGGGAGGTGCATGCCCTGCGCGGCCTCGATCTCGCGGTCGCTCCGGGCACGGTCTGCGGCATCCTCGGCCCCAACGGCGCCGGCAAGACCACGGCGATACGGCTGCTGACCACACTGCTACGACCGGACGCCGGCTCCGCGCGGGTCGCCGGGCACGACCTGGTCCGGGAGCCGGCGGCGGTCCGCCGGGCCATCGCGGTCACCGGGCAGTACGCGTCGGTCGACGGGGACCTCACCGGACGGCAGAACCTCAGGCTGTTCGCCCGGCTGCACCGGGTGCGGGGGCCGGCCGAGCGGGCCGCCGAGCTGCTGGAGCGCTTCGGGCTGACCGACTCCGCCGACCGCCCCGCGTCCACCTACTCGGGCGGCATGCGCCGCCGCCTCGACCTCGCGGCGAGCCTGGTCCGCCGCCCCGAGATCCTGTTCCTCGACGAGCCCACGACCGGCCTCGACCCGGCCAGCCGCGCTCTCATCTGGGACGCCGTCCGCGATCTCACGGCGGACGGCACGACCGTCCTGCTGACCACGCAGTATCTGGAGGAGGCCGACCAACTCGCCCACGACATCGCCCTGGTGGACAAGGGACGGGTGGCGCACACTGGTTCGCCGGCCCAGCTCAAGGCGCTGATCGGGGCGCACGTCGAGATCGTCGTCGCGGACCCCGACGTCCTGGTGAAGGCGGCCGGCGTCCTCGACCAACTCACGGGCGGGGAACCGTCGTTCGACCGCGCCCGGAACTCGGTGGGCGCGGTCACCCGGGACACCACGCTCACGCTCCCCCGGCTGGTGCGTGAACTGGACGCGGCGGGCGTGCCGTTGCTCGACGCGAGCATCCGGCCGCCGACCCTCGACGACGTCTTCCTGCGACTCACCGAGGAGGTCGCCGCATGAGCACGCCGGTCCACGACGGCACCGCGATGCTGGGCCGTCAGCTGCGGCGGGTGCGGAACAACCCGGGGCTGCTGGTCCTGACCCAGACCATGCCGATCACCATGCTGATGTTCTTCGGCTATGTCTTCGGCAGCGCGCTGGCGATGCCGGGCGAGGAGTACCGGTCCTTCCTGGTGCCGGGTCTGCTGGTGGCGACGGCGGCGAACGGGATCATGACCGGGATGTTCCAGTCGGCCCAGGACGTCCACCGGGGCGTGACGGACCGGCTGCGCACCCTGCCGATCAGCCGGGCGGCCGTACCGCTGGGGCAGTCGGTGGCGGACGTCGTGGTCACCGCGGCCGGCATGGTGCCGTTCCTGCTGGTGGGGCTCGCCGTGGGCTGGCGCGTCGAGGGCTCCACGCTCCAAGCGGTGGGCGCGGTGGGGCTGTTGCTGCTGTTCCGGTTCGCGACGACCTGGATCGGTATCTTCCTCGGCCTGCTCACCCGCGACGAGGAGGCCGCGGGTCAGCTGGGCGGAGCGACGTTCATCCTGCCGCTGCTGTCCAACGCCTACATTCCGACCGAGGGGCTGCCCGGCTGGCTGCGGACCCTCGCCGAGTGGAACCCGATCAGCGCGGTGACCACGGCTCTGCGGGACCTGTTCGGGAACGCGCCGGTGCCGGAGGGCGCGGCCTGGCCGGTGGCCCATCCGATCGCCGGGTCACTGCTGTGGTGCGCGCTGCTGCTCGTGGTCTTCGCACCGCTCGCCGTAAGGCGCTACGGCCGCGGGGAGGGCTGAACGCCTCGTGCCGGGAGGGGAGTTCGGGCCCTGCCGGGGCCCGGGCCGACCTCGGAGGCATACATGCCAAAGGTGTTGCGTACG
This sequence comes from Streptomyces sp. NPDC057253, assembly GCF_042669125.1. Classification (NCBI taxonomy): domain Bacteria; kingdom Bacillati; phylum Actinomycetota; class Actinomycetes; order Kitasatosporales; family Streptomycetaceae; genus Streptomyces; species Streptomyces sp. NPDC057253. Next base: position 61,773 of record NZ_JBHUXV010000017.1, read on the forward strand.
GGGAGGCCGAGCCGGGGGCGGGCCCCTCGCTCGGCCGGCTCACCTGGATCGTGCTGCATGCCGTGGGGATGACGGACAGATCGCAGCACGAACCCGGGCGGCTGGGGCTCAGTGCCCGCCGAACAGCGAACGGCGCAGTCGGCGCAGTGGTGCGAACAGCGAGACGCGGCGGACCCGGGCACCCCGGTCGCTGCGCTCCTGCTTGGTGGTGTCACGCGCGGTCAGCTCACGCATCAGCGAGGTCGCCTCGGCCGCCTCACGCTGCGGGACGGCGGGCCCCGACAGCACCGAGAGATGGCGGTCCAGGCGCGAACTGGTCGCGCTGCTCCCGCAGGTGATCGCAGGGACCCTCGCCCTGCGCACTGTTATCTGTTCCATGTCACTCCCCACCCGTACGAGTCCACCCGGCCCGGGCAGGGTAACCCTATCGCCCCGCCGGGGCACACGTGTATCGGCGTCACAGGATTCACCTTCCCCGTAAGGGTGTTGACGACCCCTCCATGATTACTCTCCGAATCCAACAGATTTCAGGGCGAGTTGGACAACCGGCTGAGTAGTGGGCTGCGGTGAGCCGCCGTCCGGCTCGACCGTCACTGCGAGTGATGTTGCAGACTTGTCGAGTCCGGTCGCGACCAAGGGCGTGTCGGCGTCGAAGAGCCCCAGGGAGCGCGGTTGCTCGTTGGGGCGCATGAGCCACAACTGGCGCACGCGGCCGCTCGGGGGCGCGCTGTACCCGCTCAGGGTGACGACCGCACGCCCCTCCGATGCGGAGGCGACCACTCCGATACTTCGGCCCTGTGCGTCCTGCCCCCGGGTCGCGAGCGCGTCCGAGGCCCCCAGAACGTGGGCGATCTCACTGGCCTGCGCCTTCTGCGCGTCCAGTTCGTCCTGGGTCCGGTTGGCCTGGACGGCGAACAGGGAAGCGACGACGAGGGCCGCGGCCGCGGTGGCCGTCGCGAACGGCACGAAGAGCGGCCGCCGTCGGCGCGGCCTGGGCGGCGGCTGCACGCCCCACACATGAGGGGGCAGCTGCGACTTGCGCGCCCGGGCCGGCTCCGGCCGGGCCCGCACCGGCTCCGGCCGCGCGGCGGGCTCCTGCGGGATGGAGCGCACGGCGGACAGCACCCGGTCGCGCATCGCGGCCGGCGGTGGAGCGGCCGCCGACCATGCCAGCCGTACGGCGTCCTCGGACAGCGCACGCACCTCCGCCGCGCAGCTGTCGCAGCCCTTGAGATGGCGCTCGAAGCGGGCCCGCTCGGGGGGCTCCAGCGCGTCGAGGGCGTAGGGGGCCGCGAGGGAGTGGAGATCTTCCCGGCGGAAGAGACTCACGCCACACCTCCCAGGCACTCCCGCAAGCGGGTCAGTCCGTCACGCATGCGCGTCTTCACCGTTCCCAGCGGCAAGGAGAGCCGCTCAGCCACTTCACGGTAGGTGTACCCGTCGTAATAGGCGAGGGTGACCGACTGGCGCTGGAGTTCGGTGAGGCGCTCCAGGCACCGGCGCACCCACTCGCGTTCCAGGCCGGCCTCGACCTCCTCGGTCACCTGGTCGAAGGCGGTGTGGTGGGCCCGGAACGCCTCGCGCTGCTCGCGCTCACCGGCCGCGCGGGCGCTGCGCACCCGGTCGACGGCGCGGCGGTGCGCGAGCGTGAGGACCCAGGACAGCGCGCTGCCCCGGCGCGGGTCGAACCGCGCGGCGGACCGCCAGAGCTCCAGCAGCACCTCCTGCGACACCTCCTCCGACTGCGCCGGATCACGCACCACACGCCGTACCAGCCCGAACACCGGCCCGGCCACGAGCCCGTAGAGCTCCTCGAAAGCCTTCTGGTCACCGCCCGCCACGAGCACCAGAAGCTCATCCGCCTCCAACTCGTCGCCCCCTCCCGCAAAGCCGCACCTGGGCCGTCCCGTCCCACGAGGTATTCGCAACGAACACACCTCCGGATGGGGTTACGGATCAGATCGCCGAAAACGCGGGTCGAGCAGCAGAAAAGAAGTTTTGAGATTCGACCAATCCACCCTGCCCACCACTCCGAATCACCGAGCGTCAGGCAAGTTGGACTGAGGACGGACGGCATGACACCTATCTCCAGGAGCGGCTCGGGACGCAGGAGTCTCGCGACCCTCGTATGTGGTGCGCTGGCCGCCGGGGGGCTCGTAGCCGCCGGCGTGGCCACGCTGGAACCGGGGGCGGCCTCCGCCTCCAGTCACCGGGAGGCCCCGCTGATCTCGGGGACCCCCCAGTACGACAACACCGACGTGTACGCGTTCGTCAGCCCCGACAAGCCGGACTCGACGACGATCATCGCCAACTGGATCCCCTTCCAGGAGCCCGGCGGCGGGCCGAACTTCTACCAGTTCGCCGAGGACGCGCAGTACGACCTGCACATCGACAACAACGGTGACGGTCAGGGCGAGCTGCTGTACCGCTTCACCTTCAAGACGCACATCAAGAACAAGAAGTCGTTCCTGTACAACACGGGCGTGGTCGAGAGCCTCGACGACCCCGACCTGAACGTCACGCAGACGTACGACATCGAGCTCTTCCAGCTGAAGAACCAGAAGGTCAAGTACAAGACGAAGATCGCCGACGACGTGCCGGTGGCTCCGTCGAACGTCGGCAAGGCGTCCATGCCGAACTACGAGAAGCTGCGCGACCAGGCGGTCTACAAGCTTCCCAACGACTCGACGTCCTTCGCCGGCCAGGCCGACGACCCGTTCTTCGCGGACCTGCGCGTCTTCGACCTGCTGTACGGCGGGAACCTCAGCGAGGTCGGCAACGACACGCTCAAGGGCTACAACGTCAACTCGATAGCCCTCCAGGTCCCGACGGACATGATCACCGAGTCCTCGCACCAGCCGGTCGTGGGCATCTGGTCGACGACCCAGCGCCGGAACGCGCAGGGGTACTACTCCCAGGTCTCGCGCCTGGGCAACCCGCTGGTCAACGAGGTCGTCAACCCGCTGAAGGACAAGGACAAGTTCAACGCGTCCTCGCCGTGGGAGGACGGGCAGTTCCTGAAGAACGTGACCAACCCGGAGCTGCCGAAGCTCATCGAGGCGATCTACAAGATCCCCGCCCCGAAGGAGCCGCGCAACGACCTCGTGGACGTGTTCCTCAAGGGTGTGAAGGGGCTGAACCAGCCGCCCCACGTGCGGCCCGCGGAGGAGCTGCGCCTCAACACGTCCATCAAGCCCACCGATTCTCCGAAGCGGCTCGGTGTGCTTGATGGCGACAACGCCGGGTTCCCGAACGGGCGCCGTCTGACCGACGACGTGATCGACGCCTCGCTCCAGGTCGTCGAGGGTGAGCTGGTCGGGTCCAAGAACGACCTGGGTGACGCGGTCGACAAGAACGACAAGGACTTCGAGAAGTCGTTCCCGTACGTCGCGCTGCCGACGGAGGGTTCTCGTGGCCCGCTGGCCAAGGGCACGTCCGGTGGGAACGACGTCCGTAACCAGCTCGGGGACGCGCTGTCGCCGGCGGGTGCGTCCGGGTCGAACAACACGACGCTGATCGCCGGGTCCGCCGGTGCCGGTGCTGCCGGGATCGTGCTCATCGGGGCGGCGCTGATGTGGTGGCGTCGGATGCGGCGGCGTGCCTACTAAGGCTCGCCGTGCCTACGGGGGTGCCTCGATCTGCCGTCTGGCGGGTGCGGGTTGGCTGTGGCTGGTCGCGCAGTTCCCCGCGCCCCTAAAGGCAAAAACCTCCACGCACCCCCTTTAACTGGCGCGGCCTGCGCGTACTCATCCCCCACGGTGCAGGCCGCGCCGCAGTACACCACGAATGAATCAGGAGAGGGCATGTCCGGGTCTACGACCGACAGCGCACCCGAGGACGAGCAGAGCGGTTCTTCGGAGACCGTGGAGCCCTCGACTGTCGCCGAGGACGAGAAGGTTGCCGCCGTGCGGCGGGTCTCCTCGGCCGGGCGGCGGTGGCGGGCCGCTCAACTCGCCGGGTGCGCGGCGCTGTTGGCCGTGGCGCTGACGGGCGGGTCGATCGCCTTCGGGGCGCTGCGGGACGGCAGGACCACCACCGTCGCCAGTTCGTCGTCGGCGGTCTCGCCCGGGCTCATGGCCAGTGGGGACCTCGACGCGAGCATCAAGGCGATCCAGGCCCATCTGCGCACTCAGCCCAAGGACTTCGGCAGCTGGGCCACCCTCGGGCTCGCCTACGTCGAGCAGGCCCGGACCAAGGGTGACCCCTCGCGGTATCCGCAGGCCGAGCAAGCCCTGCGGAAATCAGTGGAGTTGGCGGCGGACAACGAGCAGGGCCTCACCGGCCTGGCCGCCCTCGCCGCCGCCCGGCACGACTTCAAGGGCGCCCTCACCTACGCCGACAAAACGCTGAAGCAGAACCCCTACGACGAGCGCGCCCTGTCCTCCCGCATCGACGCCCTCGTCGAACTCGGCCGCTACGACGAGGCGTCGAAGGCCGCCGACCTCGCGGACGCACGGCGGCCCGGCATCCCGGTGTTCACCCGCTACGCGTACGTCCACGAACTGCGCGGCGACGTCCGCACCGCCCGCGGCGTCCTGGAACAGGCCCTGTCCAGCGCGACCACTCCCGGCGACATCGCCTACGTGGCCACCGCGCTGGGCCAACTCGCCTGGGCCCAGGGCGACTACGACACGGCCCTGACCCACTACGCCCGCGCTCTGGCCGCCGACGACACCTACCTCCCCGCCCTGGAGGGCAGGGCGCGCGCCCAGGCCGCGAGCGGCGACCGGGCCGCCGCGATCAAGGGCATGGAGGCCGTCGTGGCGCGGTATCCGCTGCCCGGGCCGCTCGTCGAACTCGGTGAGCTGTACGAGGACCGGGGCGCAGAAGGGGACAAGGCCAGGGCACGCGACCAGTACGCGCTCGTCGACGCCTGGATCGCCCTCGCCCGGGCCAACGGCGTCAACGCCGACCTCGACACCGCGCTGGCCGCCGCCGACCACGGCGACAAGGCATCCGCCCTGCGCGCCGCCCGCGCCGAATGGTCCCGCCGGCACACCGTGCACACCGCGGACGCGCTGGCCTGGGCCCTGCACGTCAACGGCCGTGACAAGGAGGCCCTGCCGTACGCCCGGCAGGCCACCGCCACCGGCTACCGCAACGCCTCCTTCCGCTACCACCGCGGGATCATCGAGCTCGCCACGGGTGACAAGAAGGAAGCCAGGACCCAGCTCACCTCCGCCCTGAAGCTGAACCCCGGCTTCTCCCCGCTCGGTGCCCGCGAGGCCCGCAAGGCACTGAAGGAGATGGCCCGTTGAAGCTCCGCCGTCTGTTCGTGTCCCTCCCGGCCGTCCTGACGGCGGCTTGTGCGCTCGCGCTGCTCCCTTCCGGCAGCGCGAGCGCCCACCCTCTCGGCAACTTCACCGTCAACCGCTACGACGGTCTCGTCGCCGCCCCCGGGCAGCTCCGTGTCGACCATGTCGAGGACCTCGCCGAGATCCCGGCGACCCAGGTCAAGCCGGACCTGGAGCGGCTCGGGACCACCGAGTGGGCCGCACAGCGCTGCCAGAAGGCGGCGGAGGGGGCCAAGGTCACCGTCGACGGCCGCCCGGCCGACCTCGTCGTCAGGAGCAGCCACGCACGCCTGCGTCCCGGACAGGCCGGTCTGAACACCCTGCGGGTGGAGTGCCGGCTGACCGCCCCGCTGCCGAAGGAGGCCTCCGTCTCCCTGGGCTTCCACAGCGCGGGCACCGACTCCGGCCCCGGCTGGCGCGAGATCACCGCGCGCGGCGACCGGATGACGCTCACCGGGTCGGACGTACCCACGTCGTCGATCTCGAAGGAACTGACCACGTATCCGCAGGAGTTGCTGTCCTCCCCCGCGGACACCGTCACCGCCTCCGTGCGCGTACGGCCCGGTGGACCGGCCCTCGCCGAGGAGCGCACGGACGCCCCCGCCGCCTCGGTGCTGCCCCGCGGCGCCGACCGCTGGACCCGCGCCCTGGACTCCCTGGTCGCCCGTCATGACCTCACCGTCGGCTTCGCGGCGCTCGCCCTGCTCATCGCCGTCTTCCTCGGCGCGATGCACGCGCTAGCCCCGGGCCACGGCAAGACGCTGATGGCGGCGGTGGCCGCGGCCCGCGGCGGCCGGGCCCGGATGAAGGACGTCCTGCCCCTGGCCGCGTCCGTGACGGTGACCCACACCCTGGGCGTGGTCGCGCTGGGCCTGCTGGTCGCGGCCGGCTCGACGGCGGCTCCCTCGGTGATCGCCTGGCTGGGCATCGCGAGCGGCCTCATGGTCACCGCGGCGGGCGTGACCCTGCTGCGCCGGGCCCTGCGCACCCGACACCACGGGCACCCGCATCCGCACAGCCCTGGTCAGGGCCACGATCACGACCACGGCCAACACCACGCGCACGACCACGACCACCCGCACCCCCACCCGCACGGACCGGGTGGCCACACCCACGACCACGAAGAGGCCGAGAAGCGCCCCCTGGTGCTGGTGGCCGCCCACGCGGAACCGGCCCCGGCCACCGCCAAGGCCCGCGCCCACGCCCACGCCCACACACCGGCCCACACCCACGACCACGGCCCGGAACACGGCCACCACCACGACCACAGCCACGGTCACACCCACGACCACGACCACGACCACAACCACTCCCTCGAACACACCCACGGCGGCTTCACCCACACCCACGCCGTCGCCCCCACCATCCGCGGCACGATCCTGCTCGGTTTCGCCGGTGGCCTCGTGCCCAGTCCCTCCGCCGTCGTCGTGCTCGTCGGCGCCGCCGCGCTCGGGCAGGCCTGGTTCGGGCTGCTGCTCGTGGTGGCGTACGGCGTCGGACTCGCCCTGACCCTGACCGCGGCCGGATTCGCCGTCGTCAGGCTGGGTAGCGGAGTCACACGGGTGCTGGACCGGCGCCCCCGCCTGGCGGCGAGCCCGCTGACCGCGCTGGTGCGCAGGACCGCACCACTGATGTCCGCGTTCGTCGTCGTGGCCCTTGGGGCCGGTTTGGTGCTCAAGGGGGCGGCATCCGCACTCGGCTGAGCTACTTTTGTCAAGAAATCATGCGAAGTCGAGCGGAGTACGAAGTGGGGGACGGTCGTGTCCGAAGAACCGGGCGGTGAGCGAGTGATCGCGGGCCGCTACCGCCTCCTGTCCCCGCTCGGCGAGGGCGGCATGGGAACCGTGTGGCGCGCCCGGGACGAGGTGCTGCACCGCGAGGTGGCCGTCAAGGAGGTGCGCGCACCGCACGGGCTCGCGGCGCAGGAGGTCGAGCGGCTGTACGCCCGCCTGGAGCGCGAGGCGTGGGCGGCGGCGCGGGTCGCCAACCGCAATGTGGTCACGGTGTACGACGTGGCCGCCGAGGACGGCCGGCCGTGGATCGTGATGGAGCTGGTGCGCGGTGTCTCGCTCGCCGAACTCCTGGACGCGGAGGGTCCGCTCAGTCCGCAGCGGACCGCGCACATCGGCGCCGAGGTGCTCTCCGCGCTGCGGGCCGCGCACGAGGCCGGGGTCCTGCACCGGGATGTGAAGCCCGCCAACGTACTGCTGTCGAACGACGGCCGGGTGGTGCTCACCGACTTCGGAATCGCCCAGGTCGAGGGCAGTTCGGCGCTGACGATGACCGGCGAGGTCATCGGCTCCCCCGAGTTCCTCGCCCCGGAGCGGGCGCTGGGCCGCACCCCGGGTCCGGAGTCCGACCTGTGGTCGCTGGGCGTGCTGCTGTACGCCGCCGTGGAGGGGAACTCTCCCTTCCGGCAGAACACCCCGCTGAGCACCCTGCGCGCGATCGTGGACGAGGAGCTGCCGCCGCCGTACCGGGCCGGTCCGCTCGCCCCGGTCATCGAGGGGCTGCTGCGCAAGGACCCGGCCCAGCGGCTGCCGGCCGAGCGGGCCGAGCAGGAGCTGCGGATCGTCGCGGCCGGGGGTACGCCCCGGGCGGACGCCGTCCAGGCGGGGCCGTACGCCCCGACGGTGGCTGCGCCGTTCCCGCAGGAGCCGCCCACGGCCCCGTACCGGCCCGCGCCCACCCCGACCTCCACTCCCACCACCACCGCCACGGCCCCCGAGCGCAACCGTCGCGCGGGGGTGGTCCTGGTCGTGGGTGTGCTGGCCCTCGCGCTGGCGATCGCGGGGCTGACGTACGCGCTGCTGAACCGCGACAACGGCGACAATGACGGGCAGACCGCCAAGGACACCGGTCCGGCGGTGAGTTCGCCCGCGACGACCGGTACGGACAAGACGGACGAGGAAAGTCCGAGCCCGAGCCCGAGCCCGAGCGAGAAGACCACCAGCGCGCCCCCGCCGCAGTCGGTGAACGTCTCCCTGAGCGGCTCGAACACCGACTACACGGGCTCGTGCCCGCCGGACCGGTCGGCGGCCCCCAGCTTCACGGCCACCCTGACGGTCGGCCGCCTCCCGGCGACGGTGACGTACCGCTGGGTGTCGAAGAACGGCTCGGTGAACGGGAGTTGGAAGACGCTTTCGTTCCCCTCGGGAGGCGGGAAGACGCAGCAGGACCGGCGGTTCGTCACCACGCAGGACGACAGCGGGACGTTCGAGGACACCATCAGCGTGGAGGTCCGCGACCCGGTCGAGAAGACGTCCAACTCGGTCCCGTTCTCGCTTACTTGCGTGACGGAGACCCCGTCCGGCAGCGACGAGGCCTCCTCCACCGCGTCCCCGTGAGGGGTGATCAGGCCGCGCTGTTCAGGACCGGGAGGTAGCCGCCGGACTGGCCGGCCGCGGTCGGGTGGTAGGACTCGCCGATGTTGAGCAGGTTGAGGCTGTGCAGCCAGGCGCTGCCGGAGCACAGTTCGTGGCCGGTGAAGGTGGAGCGGACGTCACCCCAGGCGAAGCCGTGGTTCGCGGCCCGCTTGGCGATGGCGGTGTCGAGGTAGTCGGCGGCGTCGTTGATCGCCTTCCGCTTGGTCTCGGAGAGGCCGAGGCAGGTGGTGCCGAGCTTGTAGAAGCGCGGGTAGCCGAGGACGACCACATGGGCGTTGGGGGCCCTGGTGGTGATCGCCGAGTAGACGTTGTCGAGTTGACCCGGGAGCGTCGAGTCGACGTACGCCTTGGCGGTGTTGATCCGGGCCAGGCAGGAGCTGTCGGACTGGAGCACACAGGTCGTCATGACGTCGGCGAAGCCGGCGTCGTTGCCGCCGATGCTGATCGAGACAAGGGCGGTGCCGGTGCTGAGGGGCGTCAGCTGGTTCGCCAGAACATCACCCGTTCGAGCGCCCGAGCATGCCGTGAAAGCGAAGGACGAGGGTGAATGGGCGGCTGCCCAGAGGTAGGGGTAGGCCTTGGTGCTGCGCTTGCAGTCGCCGCTTGAACTGATGTAGCTGCCTGCGCCGACGCCCGAGGAATAGGAGTCGCCCAGGGCCACATAGGGGCCTTCGGCGGCGTGGGCGGTGCCTGTCCCGGTGAGGACGGCGGCGAGGGCGAGGAGGAGTGAGCCGACGTACGCGGCAAATCGGGAACGTCTCATGGAACCTCCCTTTAGCAGGATCTCTGCCACATCTGTCGTAGCAAGCAGGCGTATCGACGGGAAGTGTCCATGCCAAAATCACCATTGATTTCGTGGACATGACAGATTTGTTGACTCCTCCTCAACTCCCTTGTTCTGCCCGTGTAGATGACCCAGCCTTTACCTCAGCCAAGAGCGGAACGCGACGCTCCTGGTGGTGTGCGCGATCCCGCGCACGCCCCCCACGGACCCGCGCCCGACCCAGGCGCGGGTCGCCCATGAGGAGGACTCCCTCGTAATGGCACAACTGCGTAGCAAGAAGTTCCGGTTCGCCGCGATAACCACCCTGGCGGCCACCGCCCTCGTCGGCGGACTCACCGCCCTGCCCGCCGAGGCCGCCCCGGCCGAGGGCAAGGTCCTCGCCGCCGGCTCCCCCACGGCCGTCAAGGACAGCTACATCGTCACGCTCAAGAAGAACGCGGGCTTCAAGGCCTCGTCCGGCGAGGGCAAGGGGCTCATCAAGGAGTACGGCGGGACCGTCCGCAAGACGTTCGGCTCCGCGCTCAACGGCTACACCGCCACGCTCTCCGCGACCGAGGCGAAAAGACTCGCCGCCGACCCGTCGGTGGCCTCCGTGGAGCAGAACCAGACCGTCCACCTGGCCGACACCACCCAGTCCAGCGCGCCCTGGGGCCTGGACCGCATCGACCAGGCCGCGCTCCCGCTCTCCGGCACCTACACCTACCCGGACTCCGCGGGCAGCGGCGTCACGGCGTACGTCATCGACACCGGTGTCCGCATCACCCACACCCAGATCAGCGGACGCGCCTCCTACGGCTACGACGCGGTCGACGGCGACACCACCGCCGCCGACGGCAACGGCCACGGCACCCATGTGGCCACCACCATCGCGGGCTCCACCTACGGCGTCGCCAAGAAGGCGAAGATCGTGGCGGTGCGCGTGCTCGACAACTCCGGCTCCGGCACCACCGCCGGCGTCATCGCGGGCATCGACTGGGTGACCAACAACCACTCCGGTCCCTCGGTCGCCAACCTCTCGCTCGGCGGCGGCGCGTCCAGCACCCTGGACACCGCCGTCCGCAACTCCATCGCGAGCGGTGTCACCTACGCGGTCGCGGCGGGCAACAGCAGCGCCAACGCCTCCTCGTACTCCCCGGCGCGCGTCACCGAGGCGATCACCGTCGGCGCCACCACCAGCACCGACGCCCGGGCCAGCTACTCCAACTACGGCTCGGTGCTCGACATCTTCGCCCCCGGTTCCTCCATCACGGCGGGCTGGTACACCAGTGACACCGCCACCAACACCATCTCCGGTACGTCGATGGCGACCCCGCACGTCGCGGGCGCGGCCGCGGTCTACCTCGCCGGTCACACCTCGGCCACCCCGGCCCAGGTCGCCACGGCGCTGGTGGGCGGTGCCACGTCCAACGCGGTCACCAGCCCGGGCAGCGGTTCGCCCAACAAGCTCCTGAGGCTCGTCCCGTAAGACCCGAAGTCCCGTTCCCCGGAGGTGCTTTGCGCCTCCGGGGACACGCGTGTCCAAGTCCGTACCAGACGGCCTTGACGGCTCGTACGGCGCTGCGCGACATTGAAGCCCGGCATCCGGCGCTTTCTGGGGGGAAACGTCGCTCATGCAGACCACACGTGCACAAACTTCTTCGAAAGCGTCCGGCAGAGAACTGACGCCGCTGCTCGCGGGCGCGGCGACCGCCGTGGGGGGATTCGGCGCGCTGCTCGCGCTCACCGGCTCCGACTCACCGCTGCGGGCCCCGCTCGTGCTGTTCTTCCTGCTCGTGGCGCCCGCCGCCGGCATCGCCGCCGCGCTGCGCGGCCTCGATCCGCTCGCCCGGGTGCCGGCGGCGCTGGCCGGCTCGATCGTCCTCAACATGCTGGTGGCGCAGGGCATGCTGGCCACGCACCGCTGGTCACCGCGTGGCGGGGTGGTGGCGATGGCCGTGATCAGTGCCCTGATCCTGCTGCCGGTGCTGCTGCGGCGACGCCGGGCGGCGAAGGGTCAGGACAGCTGACGTGGACATCAGCGTGTACCGCCCCGGCGAGCTGAGCGGCGCCGACCGGGCGGCGTGGACGGCTCTGCAGTCCAAGGCCCATCTCCAGGGCTCACCGCAGCTGGCCAACCCGTTCCTGTCCCCCGAGTTCGCGCTCGCGGTGGGCCGGTACCGGCGGGGCGTGCGGATCGCGGTCGTACGGGAGCAGGGCGAGCCCGTCGCGTTCTTCCCGTTCCAGCGGAGCGCCACAGGCGTCGGCCGGGCCGTCGGTCTCGGCATCTCGGACGCCCAGGGACTGGTGCACCGGCCCGGATTCGTCTGGGACGCACGGGAGTTGTTACGGGCCTGCGGTCTCGCCGTCTGGGAGTTCGACCATCTGGTGGAGGGCCAGGGGCCGTTCGAGGCGGGAGCCGCCAAGGGCTTCCCCTCGCCGGTCATGGACCTGGACCAGGGCTACGAGACCTATCTGACCCAACTGCGGCTGCGCTCACCGAAGTTCACCCGCACCACCCTCGCCAAGGAACGCCGGCTGACACGTACCGCGAGCGAGGTGCGCTACGTCCACGACGAGCGCGACCCGGCCGTCCTGCGCACCCTGATGGACTGGAAGTCCGCCCAGTACCGCAGGACCGGCCGCAGCGACCGCTTCGCGCACCCGTGGATCGCCGACCTGGTCCGGCAGTTGTTCCACACCCGGTCCGAGCCGTTCGCGGGGATCCTCTCGGTGCTGTACGCCGACGGGAAGCCGGTCGCCGCCCACTTCGGGCTGCGCACCGAGCGCGTCCTCGCGTGCTGGTTCCCGGCCTACGACCCGGAGTACGCGAAGTACTCCCCGGGCCTGATCCTGCATCTGCGGATGGCCGAGGCGGCCGCCGCCGACGGTGTCGCCCATCTCGATCTGGGCCGGGGTCAGAAGGAGTACAAGGACTCCCTGAAGACACGGGAACTGACCGTGTCGGAGGGGTGGGTGACCCGTCGGCACCCGGTCGCGGTGGGACACCGCGCCCGCCGGGTTCCGGCCCGTGCGCTGCGCAACGCCGTGGTGTCACGGCCGGAGCTGTTCGAGCCGGCCGACCGGTTCCTGAAGAAAATAGGAAAGATCCGTTCCGGAACGTCGGTAACGGTCAAACCAACAAAAACGTGAGGCCTCGTTCCAGGTCTTGCCATACGGGTTCAATCGTCAATACCGTCATACATCTCACCCGCACCGTCCCGTCATCGAGCGGCTCTAGGGGAGGGCTCAAGGACCGCGACGGGCAGGCGCGGGGCGCGGTAGGGGGGTGCCGTGCTCGGTGGCCGCGATGGTGGCCGAGCCGTGCCGCGCGACCGGCTGTCGTCTCAGACGGCGGTCGGCCAGCTTTGCCAGCTCACCCGGCGGGTACGGAGATTCCTTCCGGCGTGCCGTGAGTGAGAACCCCCCTTTCGAACCGGAGCAAAAAACCGGACCGCCCACAGGGGCGGGCGGTCCACCGGACGAGAGGGAACCAGACTCATGAGTTCAGTTCTGCGCCCGGCGACGACGGGCCAGGATGCTTCCGTCGCCGGCCAGTACCGGCCGATCTCCACTCACCTGGCCATCGCGCCACCGGTGAGCGTGGTCATACCCGCCATGAACGAGGCGGAGAACCTTCCGTACGTCTTCAAGACCCTGCCCGACTGGATCCACGAAGTGGTCCTGGTGGACGGCAACTCCACGGACGACACCGTCGCGGTGGCCCGCGAGCTGTGGCCCGAGGTCAAGGTCGTGAAGCAGCACGGCAAGGGCAAGGGGGACGCCCTGATCACCGGGTTCGAGGCCTGCACCGGTGACATCGTCGTCATGATCGACGCGGACGGCTCCGCCGACGGCAACGAGATCGTCTCCTACGTCTCCGCCCTGGTCTCGGGCGCGGACTTCGCCAAGGGGTCCCGCTTCGCCAACGGCGGCGGCACCGACGACATGACCTTCATCCGCAAGCTCGGCAACTGGGCGCTGTGCACCATCGTCAACCGCAAGTTCGGCGCCCGCTACACGGATCTGTGCTACGGCTACAACGCCTTCTGGCGGCACTGCCTCGACAAGATCGACCTCGACTGCACGGGCTTCGAGGTGGAGACCCTGATGAACATCCGGGTCGTCAAGGCGGGACTCAAGGTCCAGGAGATCCCGAGCTACGAGTACCTGCGCATCCACGGCGCCAGCAATCTGCGGGCGGTCCGGGACGGCTTCCGGGTGCTCAGGGTGATCCTCGGGGAGCGGTCCAACCGGCGTGCGCTGCGCCGGCGTACCCACCACTCCCCGCTGCTCGACTCCCGCCGGGGAGAGGTGTCTTGAGCGGTCCCGACGTCTCCGTCGTGATCTGCGTGTACACCGAGGACCGCTGGGAGGACATCCTCGCGGCGGTCGCCTCGGTGCGCACGCAGTCGTACCCGGCCCTGGAGACGTTGCTGGTCGTCGACCACCATCCGGCGCTGCTCGACCGGCTGGCCAAGGAGTACAAGGAGGTGGGCGAGGTCCGCGTGGTCGCCAACGCGGGCCCCCGCGGGCTGTCCGCGGGCCGCAACACCGGGATCGCCGCCTCCCGCGGCGAGGTGGTCGCCTTCCTGGACGACGACGCCGTCGCCGAGCGCGACTGGCTGCGGCACTTCGCCGGGGCCTACGCCGACCCGAAGGTGATGGCGGTCGGCGGCCGCACGGTCCCGATCTGGGCGTCGGGGCGCCGGCCCGCTTGGTTCCCGGAGGAGTTCGACTGGGTGGTGGGCTGCACCTACCGGGGCATCCCGTCCGGCCTGGTCCGGGTACGCAACGTCCTCGGCGGCAACGCCTCCTTCCGCCGCAGCGCCTTCGACGCGGCGGGCGGCTTCGCGACCGGCATCGGACGGGACGGCGACAAGCGCCCGCTGGGCTGCGAGGAGACCGAGCTGTGCATCCGGCTGAGCCGGGCCAGACCGGACGCGGTGCTGCTGATCGACGACCGGGCGGTGATCCACCACCGGGTGCCCGAGGCGCGCGAGCACTTCGGGTACTTCCGCACGCGCGCGTACGCGGAGGGCCTGTCGAAGGCGCTGGTCGCCCGAAGTGTCGGCGCCGACAAGGGACTTGAGTCGGAGCGCCGGTACGCCACCCGGGTCCTGCCGTCCGGGGTGGTGCGCGGGCTGCGGGACGCGGCCCTGGCCCGGCCGGGGGGCGCGGGCCGGGCGGGCGCGATCGTCGCGGGGGTGCTGACGGCGGCCGGCGGGTACGTCGTCGGCACCGTGCGGGCCCGGCGGGGCGGTGCCACGTTCTCGGTCGCGCCGATCGAGGGGGAGTCGGATGGCTGAGCCGCCCGTACCGATCCTGATGTACCACGCCGTCTCGACCGACCCGAACGACGCCACCCGGGTGCTCTCGGTGTCCCCGGAGGCCTTCGCCCAACAGATGGCGGTCATGGACGAGTTGGGGTGCACTCCGCTCAGGACGGCCGACCTCGCCGCCCGTTGGCGCGAGGGCCGCCCGCTGCCCGAGCGGCCCGTCCTGATCACCTTCGACGACGGCTACGAGGGCGTCCACCGGCACGCCCTGCCGGTGCTGGCCAAACACGGCTTCCCGGCCACGGTGTTCGTCTCCACGGGCTGGATCCGGGGCGCGCACGACATGGGCGGCGGCCTGGACACCATGCTGGACTGGGACCAGGTGCGCGAACTGGCCGCCGCGGACGTGGAGATCGGCGGCCACACCCACACGCACCCGCAGCTCGACCAGCTCGACGACCGCGCGCTGCGCCACGAGCTGATCCACTCCAAGGAGATCGTCAGCGACGAACTCGGCACCGTGCCGGCCTCGCTCGCCTACCCGTACGGCTACTCCAGCCGCCGGGTGCGCCGGGCGGTGCGGGAGACGGGGTACGGCCAGGCGCTCGCCGTGAACAACGGCCTCGCGCGCCGCCGTCAGGGGCCGTACGCGCTCACCCGTCTCACGGTGCGCCGCGCCACCACGACCGAGGAGTTCGAGCGGCTCGTCCAGGGCCGTGCGATCACCCGGGACTTCGCCAGGGACCGTGCCCTCACCAAGGGGTACGCGTTGGTCCGAAGAGCACGACAGGTCCGCCGGAAGGTCTCCCGTTCCCGTGTCTGACACGACGACCACGACCGAGCCCGAATCGACCGCGGCGAAGGCGCCCGAGCAGTCGGGGCGCCGTTTTTGGCTGCTCGGACACGCCAAGGGCGCCGGCGGCGGCAGCCAGCTGTTCCGCAACGCCTACGCCCTGATGCTCAACACCGGAATCTCCGCGGTGCTCGGCCTCGGCTTCTGGCTGGCGGCGGCCCGCTACTACTCCGAGTCGGCCGTGGGCCAGGGCTCCGCCGCGATCGCCGCGATGAAGCTCCTCGCCGGTCTGACCGCGGTGACCCTGACCGGCGCGCTGGCCCGCTTCATACCGGTCGCGGGCCGGGCCACCGGACGCCTCATCTTCCGTACGTACGCGGGCAGTTCGGTGGTCGTGGCGGTCGCCGCGGCCGTCTTCCTGCTCACGCTGGACGTGTGGGGGCCGTCGTACCGCTTCCTGCACGGGCCGGTGAACGGGCTCGGCTTCATCGCGGCCGTGGTCGCCTGGAACGTCCTCACGCTCCAGGACGGTGTGCTGACCGGGCTGCGCAGCGCGCTGTGGGTGCCGGTCGGCAACACCGTCTTCTCGGCGGTCAAGCTGGGACTCCTGGTCGCGTTCGCGGTGGCGATCCCGACGGCCGGGGTCTTCGTGTCCTGGGTCGCGGCGATCGCCGTCTCGGTGCTGCCGCTGGGCTGGCTGGTGTTCCGACGCCTTGCGCCCCGCCATGTCAAGGCGACCGAGGACCACGCGAAGCCGCCCTCCCTCCGGGAGATCGGGCGGTTCCTCGCGGGCGACTACACCGGCTCGCTGTTCTCGCTCGCCGTGGTCTACCTGGTCCCGGTGATCGTGGCCGCCCAGGTCAGCTCCCAGGACAACGCGTACTTCTACATCACCACCACGATCGGCGGCACCTGCAACCTGCTCGCCATCAACATGGGCGCCTCCCTGACCGTGGAGGGCTCGCACGACCCGGGACGGCTGGCCGCCAACACCCGTGCCGCGCTGAGGCGGATGGCCCGGATCATGCTGCCGGTGGCCGCGGTCCTGTTCGTCGGGGCGCCCTGGATCCTCGGGGTGTTCGGCTCGGGCTACGCGGACGCGGCGACCCCGCTGCTGCGCTGGTTCGCGGTCGGCGCGGTGCTCAGGGTCGTCATGGAGACCTACTTCGCGGTGCTGCGCGCGCAGAGCCGCACCTCCGGACTCGCCTGGCTCCAGGGCCTGTTGTGCGCCCTGGTGCTCGGTCTGACCCTGCTGCTCCTGCCCCGCATGGGGCTGACCGGCGCGGGCGTCGCCGAGATCTCCTCGCTCGCGGTGATCGTCGCGATCGCCGCGCCCCGGCTGTACCGGACGATCCGGCACGCCCCGGCCGCCGAGGTCCCGGCGGACACGGCTCCCGACGGCGACCTCGCCGACCTCGGGGCGCGCGAGGCGCCGGCCGGCGGACGCACCCGCCGCCCCGGCTGGGCGCTCGACCAGGACACCCTCGCCCTCGGGATCCACGTCGACTTCGATCACCAGGAGCGCCGCCCCGACGTACGGCCGGGCCCCGGCACCCCTCCCACGGGCACCCCGGTCGTGCGCCCGACGCGCGACCGCCCGACCTGGGCGCTCCAGAAACTCCCCGAGCTCGGACTGCCGGTGGAGGAGCGGGAGCCCGGCTCCGAGTCCTCCCTGGGCCCGTCCGAGCCGGAGGTGGACGCGCCGTTCGAGGTGGCCTTCGACGCGGGCAAGGAGATCGCCGTACCGGACGAGCCCGCCGTGCCGGAGGAGTCCGTCGCACCGGAGGAGCCGCCCGAGCCCGCGGAACCGCCGCCGCCCCCGTCCCTGCGGGAGCGGCTCCAGCCCAGCTGGCTGGGTGTGTTCCTCGGTGGCCTGCTCGCCGTCGCGCTGCTCCTGTACTGGGTGCCGGTCCTGGGTCTCGGCGAGAGCGACCTGGACCGGATGGGCGGCCTCGGGCTGATCTCGATCCTGCCGCTGCCCACGCTGATCGGCGCGGCGCTCCTGGTCGTGGTCTTCGCGTCGCTGCTCTGGCTGGGCCGCGAGCACAAGGCGCTGCTGCTGCTCACCCTGGTGGCCACGGTGGTGTCGCTGCACGCGCTGCCCGCCGTGATCGAGGCCGAGCCGCGGTTCGCGACGGCCTGGCAGCACCTCGGGTTCATCGACTACATCGACCGGACCGGCTCCGCGGTGCCCGACCTGGACGCGCGCTGGAGCTGGCCGGGCTTCTTCGCGGTGGCCGCGTTCGTCGCCAGGGCGTGCGGGGTCACCGACCTCACCGAGGTCATCCGCTGGTGGCCGACGGCGATCCAACTGGCCTACCTGGTCCCGATGTTCCTTCTCGTACGGCACATGCGGGCGAGCTGGCGGGCCAAGTGGACCGGCATCTGGATCTTCGTCCTCAGCGGCTGGGTCGGCCAGGACTACTTCTCCCCGCAGGGCTTCACCTATCTGCTCTACCTGGTGTTCGTGGCCGTCCTGCTGGTCTGGTTCCGGGCCCCGCGGGTGATCTGGACGAGGCGGCGGCCCGGTGAGGCCGAGGTCGAGCCGACGAACCGGCGCCAACGGGCCGTCCTGCTGGCCCTGGTGATCGGCCTGTTCGCGGCGAGCGTGCCCGCCCACCAGCTCACGCCGTTCATGATGCTCGGCGTGCTGGCGGCCCTCGTGGTGTTCCGGCGCAGCGAACTGCGGGGCCTGCCGGTCCTGTTCGCCGTGATGGTGACCGCCTGGATCGGCTGGATGGCCGAGCCGTACTGGTCGGGCCACTTCGACGACCTCTTCGGCGGGGTCGGGGGCGTCGGCGGCAATGTCTCCTCGTCGGTCTCCGGCCGTATCGAGGGCGGCAGTTCGACCCACAAGCTGGTCCTGTACGTCCGGGTCCTGCTGGCCGGCGGGGTCATGGCACTGGCCTGCTACGGCTGGTGGCGCCGCCGCGAGCACAAGTACCGGGAAGCCTCGCTGCTGGTGCTCACCTTCATCCCGTTCCTCGGCTTCGGCATGCAGTCGTACGGCGGCGAAATGGCCCTGCGCGTCTTCATGTTCGCCCTGCCGGGTGCGGCCCTGCTCGCCGCGCTGGCGCTCTTCCCGCGCACCGGTGTCACCGCGAAGGAGCGCGAGAAGGACCGGGTCTCGCTGGCTCCGGTGGCCGCGCTGATGGCGGGTCTGCTGCTCATCGGCGGCTTCCTGGTCGCCCGTTGGGGCAACGAGCCGTTCGAGCGGATCCGGCCCGGCGAGGTCGCCGCGATGGACTACGTGTACGCCCATGACGATCCGACGGTCCGGGTGCTGTGGCTGTCCAACGACACGGTGAACAACGTGACGCCGGCGATGCCGTGGGGCGCGAAGGACATGGAGAAGGTGTCCTACGTGCCGACGTTGGCGCCGCCCGACCCGGTGCTGGTGTCGGGTCTGGTCAAGGCGCTGAAGGACGCGGGCCCGAACTCGTATCTGATGGTCAACGTCAGCCAGGTCACGTATCTGCGGCTCGACGTGGGCTATTCGGGGACGTGGGAGCCGCGGCTGCTGGAGAACCTGGACAACCGCAAGGAGCTCAAGCGGGTCTTCACCAACGCGGACGTGACCATGTACGCGCTGCGGGACCAGCCCGCGGGGAAGGCGCCCAAGCCGGATCCGGGGCCGATCGGGCCGCAGATCACCTGGACGCCCTGGTCGGTGGTGGGGGCGCTGGCCGCGCTGGCGCTGATCCTGCTGCTGTCGGCCCGTGAGGTGGTGCGGGTCGCGGTGCGGCCGAGCGTGCGCCAACTGCGGTGGCTCCAGAGCAGTTTCTGGTTCTCGCTGCCCCTGCTGGCGGTGTTCCTGGCGGCGTTGGTGCAGCGGTTCCTGACGATGAAGTGAGGTCCTACGGGGTCGAGTGGCTCAGCGGGTGAGCCACTTGACCTCGTAGGCCCCCATGTCGAACCGCTTGCCGTCGATGTCGGCGCTGATCCTCCGGTTCAGGGTGTTCACCACGAGGACGGTCCGGTCGGTGGCGAGGACCCGGACGTTGGGCACGTCGTCGGCGGCGACGGGGACGTCCTCGTACCTGCTCCCCGGCGCGAAGGCCTTGCCGAAGCGGCTCACGAGATCGAACATCGGCAGCGTCCCGCCGCCGCCGCTGCGGCTCGTCGGCGTCCACAGGCACCCCGCGCAGTCGGTGCCCTTCTCGTTCTCCGGGTTCCAGTAGAACGCGGACGTGGTACCGCCCTTCGCCAGCGCGATCATCCCGGCGGCCTGCACGGCGACCCGGCGGTTCTCGGACCAGCCCTCGCGTTCGTCCCTGCTGTCGGCGGGCTCGACGTAGTACTCGGCCCACCACAGCGGCAGGTTCCCCGTCTGCTGTCTGACCCACCGGCTCACCGCGGTGAACTTGTCGGTGGCCGCGAACTCGTTCGGCAGCAACTCGTCGTCGTTGGTGTAGCTGGAGCCGTCCACGACCACGAAGTCGGCGCCGGCCTTGTGCTGGTTCCAGTAGTCGAAGGCGTCGAGGATCCGCTGGTCCATGGCGCCCCAGGGGCCCTTGAAGGTCGCCGAGGCGTCCGCGGAGCGCGGGTCGACGCTGTCCATCACGAGATACGGGCCGCCGACCATGATGTCGGGGTTCACCTTCTTGAGCGCCTTGTAGACCAGGTTGTACAGCTGGGTGTAGCCCTCGTAGTCCCAGCGGGCCTTCGCGTTGTTCCAGAAGCCCTTGAACTCGTTCCAGACGATGAAGTGCCGTACGTCCGGGTAGCGCTTGGCGACCGTCGCGGCGAGCGCGGCGTAGTCCTTGAAGTGCGCCGGGTCCGGGGCCGTCTCCAGCGACGCCTGGCTCCAGTCGGTGTTGCCGACGCCGGCCTCGCCGCCCTTCATCCAGTCCGGGGCGCAGCACAGGGTGATGGTCGGGGTGGAGCCGGAGGCGCGGATGAAGTCGACACGCCGGTCCAGGTCCTCGAAGTCGTAACGCCCCTTGACCGGCTCGGGGTTGTCGGCGCCCCAGCCCATGATGTGCTGGTTCTGCGGGATGCCGCCGGCGTCCCTGATCTCCTGCTCGACCCGTTCGACGGCCGTGGAGCTGCCCTCGTCGGCGCTGAACTGGGTGTGGGTGAAGCCCCAGCCGACGTCCGGGGTGTCCGCGTCCGGTGTGGTGGTCGGGGTGCCGTGGACCCGGTCGCCGTTGCGCGAGGTGCCGTCGGTGCCCGCGCCGCTGCCGGGAAGCGTGTTGAGGAGGGTCACGACCAGCGCGAGAGCCGCCGCGCCCACCCCGAGCAGAGCGGTGAGCCGCCACCGCCGTGCCCCCGAATACCACCCATGACGTCCCATTGAGGACAACGGTATCCGTGAGGACGCCTGTGCGGGCAGATGCCGTGGACAAACAGAACTGCAACAGGAGGTGGAGGACGGACCGGGGACACGGGACGCGCCGACACAACCGGCGCAGCGCGGAAACCGGGTGCGGGTGGGGGTCCCGTGCCGGATCATGGGCCGCATGTCCCCGAACCCACACGACGCGCTGCCGATCCGGCTCAACGTCGACGACAGCGACTCCCCGTCCGACGTCGTCGACGCGCTGTTCCTCGGCCGCTTCGCGACGGGCGAGCAGCCGTACTCCCACGCCGCCAACATCGACCGGGTCCGCACCGGCGCCACGCTCCTGCCGGCGGGCGCCCGGGTGCTGCGCGTCGCCCGCGACGACGACCGCAGCGCCACGCTCGCCGAGGGCGACGGCTGGACCGTGCTGGTCTCGCGCTGGAACCGCGGCGCCGACGTCACCGTCACGGCGACCGACCCCGAGCTGGCCAAGAGGATCCTCGACCAGGCCACCGACGGAGCGGCCGACGAGCCGGAACCCCAGCCGGAGAACGTGACCATGGGGTTCTGGTACGTCTCCCCGAGGCGCGGCCCGCACCGCACGACCCGGCAGATCTCGGCGGGCACCTGGGACGAGGTCCGGGAGAACTACACGGCACCGGTCGCGGACGCGATGGACAGCCTGATGAAGACGACCCCGGAGGACATCGCCGGCCGGCTGCTGCTGCTCCACGGCCCGCCGGGCACCGGCAAGACCTCCGCCCTGCGCACCCTGGCCCGCTCCTGGCGGGACTGGTGCCAGGTGGACTGCGTGCTGGACCCGGAGCGGCTGTTCTCCGACGTCGGCTATCTGATGGACATCGCGATCGGCGAGGAGGACGCCACGGGCAAGGGCCGCTGGCGGCTGCTGCTCCTGGAGGACTGCGACGAACTGATCCGCGGCGAGGCCAAGCACACCGCGGGCCAGGCTCTGTCCCGCCTGCTCAACCTCACCGACGGCCTGCTCGGACAGGGCCGCAACGTCCTGGTGGGCGTGACGACCAACGAGGACCTGGAGCGGCTGCACCCGGCCGTGGTCCGGCCCGGCCGCTGTCTGGCCCGGATCGAGGTGGGCCCGCTGACCCGCCGGGAGGCCGTGGGCTGGCTGGGCACCGAGGAGGGCGTCGGCCGCGAGGGCGCGACCCTGGCCGAGCTGTACGCGCTGCGCCGGGGAACGTCACCGACAGCGGTGCCGGAGCCGCGGCCGGGGGCGGACGCGGGGCTGTACCTGTAGTGCTTTGATGGAGGCATGACCCTGTACGTCGGCACCTCGGGGTGGCAGTACAAGGACTGGCGGAACGTCCTCTACCCCGAGGGCGTGCCCGTGCGGCTCTGGCTGGAGGAGTACACCGGGCACTTCCCGACGGTGGAGATCAACAACGCGTTCTACCGGCTGCCGACCCGGGAGACCTTCGAGGCGTGGCGGGCCCGGGTGCCGGAGGACTTCGTCGTGGCGGTGAAGGCGAGCCGGTACCTGACCCACATCAAGCGCCTGAAGGACCCCGAGGAGCCGGTCCACCGTCTGATGAGCCACGCGGAGGGCCTGGGCCCGCGCCTGGGCCCGGTCCTCCTCCAGCTCCCGCCGACCCTGAAGGCCGACCCGGATCTGCTGGATGCCTGCCTGGCCTGCTTCCCGTCCTCGACCCGGGTCGCGGTGGAACCCCGCCACGAGTCCTGGTGGACGCCTCGGACCCGCGAGGTCCTGGAGAACCGCGGTGCGGCCCTGTGCTGGGCCGACGTGCGGGCCCGCCCGGTCACCCCGTTGTGGCGCACGACGCACTGGGGCTACGTCCGCTTCCACGAGGGTCGCGCCCGGGCGTGGCCGAGCTACGGCAGGCAGTCCCTGAAGACCTGGGCGGAGCGGATCGAGGAGACCTGGCCCGACGACGAGGACGTGTACGCGTACTTCAACAACGACCCGAACGGGGCGGCCGTAAGGGACGCGATGACGTTCGAGTCGCTGCTGTGATCCGCCGGCCTTCCCGCTGCCGCCCGTCCCCCGCTCAGCGCTCCCCGTAAGCCGCCCGCAGGGCATCCCGTACGGCCGCCAGCGCGTCGCCCTCCGTGAGCCCCAGTCGCCGCACGCGCTCGACGTAGGCCTGAGCAGCCGACGCCGCCTCCCGCTCGGCGGCCGAGCCGGCGGCAGCCACGAACGTGCCGTTGCGCCCCCGCGTCTCGATCACCCCGTCGCTCTCCAGCGCCCGGTACGCCTTGGCGACGGTGTTCGCGGCCAGCCCGAGCTCCTCCGCGAGCCCCCGCACGGTCGGCAGCCGGTACCCCACCGGCAGCACACCCGCCCGGGCCTGCTCGGAGATCTGCACCCGTACCTGCTCGTACGGCGGTGCGCTGTCGTCGATGTGGATCTTCAAGGTCACCAGCCGATTGTCCCGCACGAGCCGGAAAATGAGAGGCATCCGGGCAAGGCCCCCACGTAACGTGCGCCTTCATGACCGTGATCGTGCGCGATCTGCGCCCACAGGACCCGGCCGACGTCGAGAACTTCACCCGTGCCCGCCATCTGGCCCTCCCCCACGTGCTGTGGACGCCGGCCGGCGTCGTCCACCGCACGGTCCACACCCACCCGGACGCCCACTACCGCTCCCTCGTCGCGGAGGAGGACGGCGAGGTGATCGGCACGGCGCAGCTCGGCCTCGCGTACGACAGCCCGGAGCCGGGCCAGGGCTATCTGAACATCTACGTACGCCCGGACCGCGTCCGGCGCGGTGCCGGTGACCTCCTCGTGCGCACCGCCGAGGAGCACCTGGCGGCGCACGGGGCGACCAGGCTGTTCTCCTGGGTCCTGGACGAGCCGCACAACCGCGCGTTCGCCGAGCGGCACGGCTACCGGGCCGGCCGCTCCGCGCACTTCCTGCGTCTGGACCTGAGGAACGGCACGCTGCCCTCGCGCCGGCCCCTCCCGCCGGGCGTCGAACTGCGCACCGCCGCCGACTTCGCGGACGACCCGCGCCCCTTCTTCGAGCTGGACGCGGAGACCACGCTGGACGAACCGAGCGATGTGGGCACCGAGTTCACCGACTACGAGGTGTGGGTCGAGGAGAACTGGAAGCACCCGCTCCTGGACCATGCCCTGACCACGATCGCCCTCGTGGACGGCCGCCCCGCCGCCTTCAGCGCCGCCCACACCGACGGCACCGGCCGCTACGCCACCGCCATGACCGGCACCGCCCGCGCCTTCCGGGGCCGGGGCCTGGCCAAGCTCGCCAAGAACGACTCGCTGCACCGCGCCCGCGCGGCCGGCTGCACCGAGGCCCTGACCGGCAACGACGCCGGCAACGAACCCATGCTCGCGATCAACAAGTGGTTCGGCTACGAGATCAGCGCCACGGAGGTACGTCATGTCCGCGAACTCATCTGAACCTCTCCCGCGGGTGGAGGTCGTTCTGGTCAAGGCCGGCCGTACGAAGATCCGCTACGAGGCCGAGCTCCTCACCGACGACGGCACCCGCGTCACGGTCCGGGCCCCCTGGGCCGGGGAGGGCGTCCGCGACTTCGGCTTCGTCCGCTTCGAGCCCGGCGACGTCTTCACCGAGCACTACTGGCGGGACCGCTGGTACGCGGTGAAGGAGGTCCGCGACGCCGCCGGCACCCTGAAGGGCTGGTACTGCGACATCACCCGCCCGGCGACCCTGCACGGCACCGAGTTGGTCGTGGAGGACCTGGACCTCGACCTGTGGGTCTCGGCGGACGGCAAGGAGGTGCTCCGCCTGGACGAGGACGAGTTCGAGGAGAGCGGCTTGGCGGAACGGGATCCGGAGGCGGCGTCGGCGGCGACCAGGGCCCTGGACGAGTTGGATGCGCTGGCCCACCTGTTTGGGGGCGCGGGAAACTGCGCGACAAGCCACGATGCACCCGCAGCCGACACTCCGCGCTGGCCCCCGAGCTCTTAGTCGCCCCTCACCACCACCGCATACCGCTCGTCATGCACGTCCTTCCCCCACAACAAGGAGTCCTCCGAGAGCCGCTCCACGAACACCCTCGCCTCGAGCGGCTCAGCCAACCCCCTCACCACCTCGGCCGATATCCCCACCGCCCCCCAGACCCCCTCCACCAGCACCAACCGCCCACCCGGCCGCAACAACCCCCACCACCCCCGCAGCACCCGCCCGGGATCCGGCAGAGCCCACAGCACATGCCGTACGAGCACCACGTCGAACCGCTGCTCCCCCACCGGAGGACGCGCGGCGTCACCGACCAGGAACACCGCGTCACGCCCGGCGAGCTTGGCGCGGGCGCGCTCCACCATGGCCGGTGAAAGATCCACCCCGGTCACCCGATGCCCCTGCTCGGCCGCGAGGAGCGACAGACTCCCGGTGCCGCATCCGAGGTCGAGGACGTCGGAAGCCTTCTCCGGGAGCCACTCCCGCAGCCGCCCCGCCCAGGCCCGCCGCACCTCGGGGTCGCGCAGGCCGTGGTCCGGTTCGTCGTCGAAAGTCGCCGCCTCGGCGTTCCAGTCCGTCATGGGCCCAAGAGTGACACCCGCCACTGACACTCGAATCGTGACTCCCGCCACTGACAGACCAGGAGCGATGAGGAACTCTCCCCGAAAGGGTCTACCTCCGTGAGAACGCGGAACTCGGTAGGCACTGAAGGAGGCAGCCATGCGCCGCACTACCGTGCAGAAGCCCCTGAAGAGGACTGACGCCCGCCGGATCCACGAGGAGGCCGACGAGCGCCCCGCGGGACGCCCCGAGGTCCGCAAGGACATCGCCCGAACCTGGTGGCCGGACGGCTGACGGCGGCAGGCATGCTCCGCATCAGACCAGTCGCTTGCGGTAGTGGACGCGGTCGAAGGGCCCGTCCACTCGCCGTTCCACGACCTCGTAGCCGAACTTCGGATAGATCTCCTGGTTCTCCCACATCTTCGCGTTGGTGTAGAGCCTGACCTCGGGCAGGCCCAGCGCACGCGCGTGTGCCTCCACGAACCGCAGCAGCCGTCCTCCCACTCCCTGCCCCTGGGCGTCGGGACGGACGGCGATGTTGTCGAGGTACAGATGGTCCGCGCGTTCCTCCACCACCACGAGCCCGATCACGGGATCACCGGTGACATACACCTGTCCCGCGGCCACGTTCGCCGCGTGGTCCCGCCGCATGGGCTGCGGCACCAGCCCGATGCGCTCGATGTAGTGCTCGTACGCGGCGTCGGTCACGGCCTTCACGGCCGGCACGTCGGCTGTCCCGGCGGGCCTGATCTCCTCGTTCGTCATGCCCGCACGCTACCTACCTGATCTCAGTCTCAGCGCTCCCTTAAGACAGTCATAAAGATCGTCAGCGGGCGTCACAAGCTGGGGATTTCACGGTTTCTTTGATCCGGCACCCGTCAGTTCCGGTTCCGAGGAGATCCCCCATGCCCGCACGCCGCAAGGCTGCCGCCGTCGCCGCCGTCGGTCTGGCCCCGCTCGCCCTGACCGCGTTGGCCACCGCGCCCGCGGCCGCGCACGGCTCGATGGGCGACCCGGTCAGCAGGGTCGCGCAGTGCTACGCGGAGGGTCCCGAGAGCCCGAAGTCGGCCGCGTGCCGGGCGGCGGTCGCGGCGGGAGGCACCCAGGCGCTCTACGACTGGAACGGCATCCGCATCGGCGACGCGAACGGGCGGCACCAGGAGCTGATCCCGGACGGCAGGCTGTGCAGCGCGAACAACGACGAGTTCAAGGGGCTGGACCTGGCCCGCGCCGACTGGCCGGCGACGAGCGTGCGCAGCGGGTCGTACACCTTCAAGTACCGCGTGACCGCCCCGCACAAGGGCACCTTCAAGGTGTACCTCACCAAGCAGGGCTACGACCCCGCGCAGCCGCTGGGCTGGGACGACCTGGACCTGGCGAACCCGGTCGCGTCGGCCACCGACCCGGTCGCCTCGGGCGGTTTCTACACCTTCTCCGGCACGCTCCCGGAGCGCTCCGGCAAGCAGCTCCTGTACGCCGTCTGGCAGCGCTCGGACAGCCCGGAGGCGTTCTACTCCTGCTCGGACGTGACCTTCGGGGGCGGCGCCTCCGGTGGCGCGGCGAGCGGTGCGACCCCGGCGCCGAGCGCCTCCGCTCCCTCCGAGGAGCAGATCGAGGACGGCACCGACAAGTCGACGATCGAGCACCACGGACACGGTGACGACGACGCGAGCACGTCGGCGGAGCCGGTGCGGGAGTCGGCCGCGGCGCCCGCGCCGGAGAGCAGCCTCCCGGCCAACGACGTACAGGCGGCGGGCAGTTCGCAGAACCTCGCCGAGACCGGCGCCGACCGCAGCACCTCGTATCTCGCGATGGGCGGGGCCGCCGGCCTCGCGGCCGGCGCGGCGATCCTGTTCGGCTCGGTGCGCCGGCGTGCGGTGAATCAGGTTGGACGGCAGGGCCGTTGATCCGATGAACTCCGGGGCCTGACCGGCGGCTCAGGCCGGACAGGCCCCGGCGACGCTCAACTCAGCGCCGACGCGCAGGTGGTGGGGGTGGAGTGGGCCGGGTCGAGCGCGTTGGCCACCTCGTGGAAGGCGATCCGGTCGAACAGGCCGATGGCCACGTGCTCGGAGAGGTCCAGCGGGCACAGGTCCTGGAGCAGGACGTTGTGGACGCCGGATCCGCTGAGGAACTGGCTCTGGTACGGCGTGACGACCTCGTCGTACTTGGTGGCGAGGACGGTGTACTTGACGCCGGGGACGGTGTCGCCGCCCGCGTTGAGCTTGGTGAGGAAGGCGGAGCCGACGACCTGGTCGGCCAGGGCGGGGGTGTTGGTGGTGAGGAAGTCACCGACACCCGGGAAGTACGGCAGCAGGTTGGTCAGGCCCGACAGAGTGGTGCCGTGGTTGTCGGGGGCGATGCCGACGAGGGCGTTCACCTTGGCGGCTCCGCCGAGGAACTTGAGGTAGTAGCGGGGCATCAGACCGCCCTGCGAGTGACCGACCAGGTCGGTCTCGGTGGCGCCGGTGGCGGTGAGCACCTTGTCGACGAAGGTCTTCAGCTGCTCGGCCGACTTGTCGATGGGGCCGAGGCCGTAGAACAGGGGCACGCCGGAGAGCTGGCCGTAGTCGAAGGAGAAGACGCAGTAGTCGCGGTTCTCCAGATAGGGCGCGAGGGCGAGCCAGTTGTCGACGGAGTTGGCGAAGGTGCCGTGCACGAGGACGACGGGGCGGGGATGGGCGGCGGAGGGCTTGCAGGAGTAGTCGTTCCAGCCGCTGTTGGGTGCGGTGGCCGCCTGAGCGGCTCCGGCGGCGGGGACGACGGCGACCACGGCGGTCAGGAGCAGGGCGGCGAGGGGTCTGAGCACTCGTTTCCAGGGCAGCATCGGGTGATCTCCTTGCGGCTCAAGGGAGTTGCGATGGCCGTACGCCCTGTGATCCGGATCACGAGGATGCTGTTCAATTCGAAAGTTACGGACGAGTAGTTAGCTTGTGAAGTTACGCGTCAGTAAAAACTTCCAGTGGTAACCACGTCGGATGCACCCACTGAGGAACCGTCACCAGGCTGGCCTGATGGGACCATAGGGGGCAATACGCCCCAATTGCTGGCACAACGCGCGCACTTCACCCTCCCCGATGACATCGACCCACGCCGCGACCGCCTCCGCGGCGGCCTCCTCCGCCGCCCGGGTGCAGGCCCACCCCTGCTCGGTGAGCACCACGAGCCGGGCCCGCGCGTCCTCGGGGTGCGGTCGCCGCTCGGCGTATCCCTTGCGCACGATCTCGTCGACCAGCTGACTGGCGGCCTGCTTGGTCACCCCGAGATGCCCGGCGAGCTCCGTGACCGTGGCCCCGTCCGGCGCGAGCCGCGTGAACGCGAAGCCGTGAGCGGGGCGCACGCCCTCGAATCCACGGGCGACGACCCCGTCGTTGATGCGCCGGGTCAGATCGCTCGCGGCGGAGAGCAGGGCGGCGGTCAGGAAAAGGGCTTCGGAGTTCTGCATGAGGGAACTATAGTCAAGCTACTTGTTCAAGTTGCTTGACCATCTGTCGATCGCGGAGGCCCGCATGCCCGTAGTCCGCTCGTCCGAAGCCGTCACCCACGAGATCCACGGCGCCCGTTTCGTCTCGTACGCCACTCCCCTGACCGGCAGCAGGGAGCTGTGCGCCTGGCGCGGCGAGATCCCCGCCGGGACGAAGGCACCGGCGCACACCGTCAACCGCGAGGAGATCTTCCATCTGCTCATCGGCGAACTCCTGATCACCCTCGACGACACCACCCACCGGATCACCGCGGGCGACACGGTGATCATCAACCCGGGCGCGACCCTGAGCGTCGAGAACCCGACCGCCCACACCGCTCTCACCTGGGTCACCACCTCCATCGGCCTGGAGGCGGAACTGGCCGACGGCACCCGCATCACCCCGCCGTGGGCCAACTGACCCCTGCGCGGGCTCCCCGGGGCGGCCGCCGCTACGCCGCCAGCGTCCCCGGCAGCACCGCCAGCGGTCCGAACTTCGCCCGGACCCGGTCCGCGGCCTCCTCGATCCGGCGGAGCTTCTCGTCGGTGGGGTCGAAAGTGAGCTGGTGGGAGGCCTGTTCGGCGGAGTCCAGGCCCTCGGCCCGCAGGGCGAGGGAGCGAACCCGGGCGCGCTGGAGGCCCAGCGCCTCGTACATGCCGTAGGCCGCCCTGGTCAGGGCCGCCGAGTGGGCGGTGGGTTCGCCGAGGGTGCGGCTGCGGGTGGTCGCGGTGCGGTCGGCGTAGCGGACGGTGAGGGTCAGGGTGCGGCAGACCTTGTCGAGGGCACGCAGCCTGGTGCCCAGTTCCTCGGCCGCGGAGAGCAGGGCGCGGCGGTGCCGGTCGGGGTCCAACTCGTCGCGGGTGAACGGGCGTTCGGTGGCGAGGGAGCGTGAGACGCCGTTCGGGACCACCCGGCCGCGGTCCACGCCGTTCGCCTTCTCGTGCAGCTCGCGGCCGGTCCTCGTGCCGACCAGGCGCTGAAGGGTGGCCAGGGGTGCGGCGGCGACCCGGTCCAGGGTGTCGAGGCCGTACTCGCACAGCAGACGGGCGGTCGCGGTGCCGACGCCGGGGAGCGCGACGACGGGCCGGCCGGCGAGGAAGTCCGCCACCGCGCCCTCGGGGACCACGCGGGTCAGTCCGGGCCGGGCGTCCTTCAGCGCCATGCGGGCCAGCATCGGCCCGGGTCCGGCACCGATCGCGCAGTCCACTCCGTGCAGGGCGAGGGCGCGGACCCGGATCACCGAGGCCAGTTCGACGGCGTCGCGCTTGAAGTACCGTTCGGCGCCCCGCAGATCGGCCAGCGCCCCGTCCGGTGGCAGCGCCTCGACGACCGGGGTGAACTCCTCCAGGAGGCCGAGCAGTTCGGGCAGGGCCGCCTCCCGCGTCGGCGGCAGCTGGAAACGTACGCAGAGGATGGTCATCCCGCACTCCCCGGACTCTGGTGCCACAACTTCCGTACCTGTGAAGCCTCTTGACCCGCTGGCCGCAGATCGGCCCACGGATGCAGTTCGTATCCCGTCGGCATTTGGATTCGCCGACCGCCGGTCGCGTCCCCGGCCCGCCGTCCCGACGGACCCCCGGACCGCCTTCCCGGCGCATCTCCGTCCCGCCGTTCCGGCGCATCTCCGTCCCCCCGTCCCGGCGCATCTCCGGACCGCCGTCCCGGCGGCTCTCCGCCCTGGCTTCCCGAGGGGTCCCCGGCCGGCTCTTCCGCCCGATCCCCGGTGGACTCTTCCGAGGGACCCCCGGCCCGCTCTCCCACCGGACCCACCGGATCTCCGCTCCCGTCACCGGCCCCTTCCGAACCCGGCCCCGCCCCCGGCACCGGGACCGGCTCCGCCAGCCGCCCCGCCACCGCGTCGAGGCCCTCCTCGTCCCGCAGTTCGACCAGTTCGGCGAGGTTCCAGGCGGCCGCGCCCACCACGCTGAGGCTGCGCGGTCCACGCCGCTGCACCACTCCGCGCACCAGCAGCAGCCAGGAGTGGAAGACGGTGTGCGCGCAGGCGTCGTGCGAGTCGTCGAAGAAGGCGAGGTCGACCAGGCCGGTGCCGTCGTCCAGGGTGGTGAAGATGACCCGCTTGCCGGAGCGGATCGGCGGTGTCTGGGTGGCCACCTTGGCCCCCGCGACCAGCACGGTCTCCCCGTGCCGCGCCTCCCGCAGCCGCCGCGCGCCGACCACCCCCAACTCCCGCAGGAACTCCTGGTGGTCATCCATCAGATTGCGCGAGACATCCATCGCCAGCA
The DNA here is from genome assembly GCF_042669125.1 of Streptomyces sp. NPDC057253. NCBI lineage: Bacteria > Bacillati > Actinomycetota > Actinomycetes > Kitasatosporales > Streptomycetaceae > Streptomyces > Streptomyces sp. NPDC057253. The sequence goes on from NZ_JBHUXV010000017.1 coordinate 92,775, forward strand.
CCCCCAGTTCGGCACTGAGCCGCTCCACGGAGGACAGGTCCGGCAGCCCGGCCGGGGCGGTCCTGCGCCCGCCGGCCAGCGGGAGCTGCCCGCCGCCCGCGCCCCGGCCGCCCCGGTGCAGTTCGGTCAAGTGCAATTGCAGATCACGCCGGTTGGCGCCGAAGGAGTCCAACGCGCCGACCTGGGCCAGCCTTTGAGCCACCGGTCGGCTCGGCCGCGCCCGCTCCCAGAAGTCCAGCAGCGAGGCGTACGGCTGCCCCTCCGCGATCCGCGCGGCCTCGCTCTCGCTGATGCCGTACACGTCGGAGAGGGCGAGCCGCAGACCCCACACCGAGGGTTTATCAGACACCAGTTCGATCCGATGAGCGACCCCCGACTCGTTCACGTCCAACGGCAGGATCGGCACCCCGCGCCGCCGCGCGTCCGCCAGCAGCAGCCGCTTCGGGTACATCCCGGGGTCGTGGGTGAGCAGCCCGGCGTAGAAAGCGGCGGGGTGGTGCGCCTTCAGCCAGGCCGACTGGTACGTGGGGACGGCGAAGGCGACCGCGTGCGCCTTGCAGAAGCCGTACGACCCGAAGGCCTCGACGATCTCCCAGGTCCGCTGAATCGTTTCCGCGCTGTATCCGTTCGCGGCCGCGTGCTGGGCGAACCAGAACCGGATCCGCCCCTGCGACTCCAGGTCGGACAGCCCGCGCCGCACCCGGTCCGCCTCACCGCGCCCGCACCCGGTCATGATGTCGACGATGTCGATGATCTGCTCGTGGAAGACGACGACCCCGTACGTCTCCTTCAGCGGCCCCTCCAGATCCCGGTGCGGATACCGGACGGGCGCCCGCCCGTGCCGCGCCTCGATGAACGGCCGCACCATGTCGGCGGCGACCGGCCCGGGCCGGAACAGCGAGATGTCGACCACGAGGTCGTCGAAGGTGGCGGGCTGGAGCCGCCCCACCAGGTCCCGCTGGCCCGGCGACTCGATCTGGAAGCACCCCAACGTCTCGGTGGACCGGATGAGTTGATACGTCGCCGGGTCGCCCGGCGCCAGCGCGTCCAGGTCGATCCGCTCGCCCGTGCCCCGCTCCACCTCCGCGACCGCGTGCGCCATCGCCGACTGCATCCGCACCCCGAGCACATCGAGCTTGAGCAGTCCGAGGTCCTCGACGTCCTCCTTGTCGAACTGCGACATGGGCAGCCCCTCGCCGCTGGTCGGCATGACCGGCGTACGCCTCAGCAGGGACGCGTCGGAGAGCAGCACCCCGCACGGGTGCATGGCGACTCCGCGCGGCAGCGCGTCGAGGGCCTCGACCAGCCCCCACAACCTGTCGTAGCGCTCCTTCTCCCCCGCGAGCGCCTTGAGCTCGGGCAGTTCCTCCAGTGCCGCGCGGACATCCCGCGCCCGGATGTGCGGGAAGGACTTGGCGATCCGGTCGATCTCGGCGGGGTCCATGGACAGGGCCGCCCCCACGTCCCGGACGGCGTGCCGCACCCGGTACGTCTCCGGCATGGCGACGGTGGCCACCCGCTCGCTGCCGAACCGCCCGATGATCGCCCGGTAGACCTCCAGCCGGCGCGCGGACTCCACGTCGATGTCGATGTCGGGCAGGACGATCCGGCGCTTGGACAGGAACCGCTCCATCAGCAGCCCGTGTTCGACGGGGTCGGCGTGCGCGATCCCGAGAAGATGATTGACCAGCGACCCCGCCCCGGAGCCGCGCGCGGCCACCCGGATCCCCATGTCCCTCACGTCATGGACGACTTGAGCGACCGTCAGGAAGTAGGAGGCGAAGCCGTGGTGGGCGATGATGTCCAGTTCGTCGTGCATCCGCTCCCAGTACGCCCCCCGGCCCGCGTACCCCTTCAGCACCATCCCCGCCGCCGCCCGGGAGGCCAGTGCCCGCTGGGCGGTACGGCGTCCCGCGCCGACGAGATGCGGCTCGGGGAAGTGGACGGTGCCGATGCCGAGGTCGTCCTCAGGGTCCACGACGCACTCGGCCGCGGTCGCCCGCGTCTGCTCCAGCAGCCGGTGCGCGGTGTCGCGCCGGAAGCCCGCGGCCTCGACGATCCGCTCGGCGGCCGCCAGCATGGCACCGGCGTCCTTGAGCCAGGCCTCGCCGGAGTCCCGTTCCTTGACGGCGCCGACGGGGACGAGCCGGCGGGCGGAGTCCAGCACGTCGGCGACCGGCCCGAGGCCCTCGTCGGCGTACCGCACGGCGTTGCTGAGCACGGGCCGGATCCGCTGTTCGGCGGCGAAACCGACGGTCCGGGCGGCCAGCCGCAGCGAGCCAGGACCGGTGCCCTTCCTGCCGTGCCAGACGGCTTCGAGGCGCAGGGCGTCACCGTAGGCCTCCCGCCAGGGAACGAGCAGCCGCGCGGCCCGGTCGGGGCGGCCGGCGGCGAGCGCACGGCCGACGTCGGAGGCGGGACCGAGCAGCACGGTCAGCCCGTCCCCCCGGTTCTCCTCCCACGGCAGCAGAGGCGGACCCTCCGCCCCCTTGCCGGAGTGCACCGCGGTGACGAGCCGGCACAGGTCGGCCCAGCCGTGGGCGCCGTCCCGGGCGAGGAAGGTGACCCGGGGAGCCGACTCGTCGACGAAGGCGCCTCCGCGCACGGGGGCGCGGCGCCGCTCCCGCCGTACGGGCTCGATCTCCTCGACGGCCAGCTCCGCCCCGAACAACGGCCGCACCCCCGCCTTGGCGCAGGCCTTCGCGAACCGGACCGACCCCGCGAGGGTGTCCCGGTCCGTGAGGGCGAGGGCGTCCATCCCCCGCTCGGAGGCGCGCTCGGCCAGGCGCTCCGGGTGCGAGGCGCCGTAGCGCAGGGAGAACCCGGAGACGGTGTGCAGATGAGTGAAGCCGGCCATCCGCACCTCCCGTATCGAACATCAGTTCCCTATCGCCTCTCCTCCACCATAGACCAAAAGTCGAACATGCGTACGACAGCGGTACGACCGTCTCCGACCTGCGGAAACGGTCGTCGGCGCGGCTGCCGGGACGGGGTCAGACGGGCCCGGCGGTGTCCGCCTCCGGGGGCTCCTCGGTGCGGTTCTCGGCCGCCACGGCCGGCTGGGAGGCGGTGGTCGTCGTGCGCTGCGCGGTCTCCAGGGCGTGCAGACGGCGCTTGATGTCGCGCAGCTCGGTCAGCAGGGTGTCGGGGCGGTTGATCCTGGTCACGGGTGCTCCTCTGGTTCAGGGGTGCCGATGGCGGGTGTCACGGTCAGCTGGACCTGTTCCTCGCCCGCGTCATTGCCCGGAGTGACCTCGATCCCGGTGATGCGCACCCCGAACCGGGTGCCCTCGGGAAAGAACACGTCCTTGATGACGACCAGGGCGTCGTCGCCGACCTGGTAGGACCCGAGGACCGGATCCAGGTCGGCCCGCACGGTCAGCTCGGGCAGGACGACGGGGGCCGAGACGGCGGCGAGGGCCGACCTGGCCTGGGAGCGCAGGAGGTCCGCGTCGGTGAGATGGACGTAGGAGACCTCGGTCTCGGTGAGCGGGCGCCCGGTGCGGTGGTCGGGCTCGGCGACCGCGACGAGCTGGCCGTTCTCGCCCTGCTCCCCGAGGGCGAAGACCCGGGTCGCGGTGGAGGCGCCGTCGGCCGGCCAGGCGTAGCCGATGAGGTTGGCGCCGTACTCCCACACGTGCGGGGTGCCCTGCCGGCCGAGCTGCGGGGTGCCGACCCGGAGCCGGCGCACGGGGCGGCCGTCGCTGCCGTACGCCATGTCGATGACGAAGTCGGGGCCGTGCTCCAGGCTGGCCAGCTCACGCAGGGCCTCGCCGGTGCTCTTGAGGTCGCTGCCGGGGTAGACAAGGGTGCGGGTGATGCCGGAGGGCGCGGTGGACTCGGGGCGCACCCCGATGTCGCCGTCGGGGTGCTCCTGGGCGAAGGCCACGAGGGCGCGGGCGATGTCGCTCTGGTCGCGGTCGGTGAAGGAGACGTGGGCGGAGGCCAGGTCGGCCGGGTCGAAGTCGGCGGGCAGGACGCGCCGGTGGTCGAAGTAGGAGAGGAAACCGGCCGCGCCGATCTCCAGGTGCTGGTCGGCGGAGGTGTACTTGACGGTCCAGACCACCCCGCCCCACACCAGCACGCCGTCCCGCTCGACATAGAGGGCCGCGCGTCCCGGTTCGGTGAGTTCACGGGGCCGGTGGACGGTGATCCTCGGGTCACCGAGGGGCAACCGAGCGCGGCACTCGCCGGCTTCGTTGAGCTCGGTGCTGAACGTGACGTCGTACAGCGGGAGTTCGTCGGTGATGACGCCGGTGGCGAGGTCGGCTGTGTAGTAGGTGTAGCGGGTCGGGGTGCGGGTCACTAGCCCACCAGCCAGGTGGTGTCGAGATAGATCAGCTGACTGGCGGGCAACTGGGTGCCCTGCGTGAACAGCACCACGGAACCGTCGGTGCGGAGCATCAGTTCGAGCCCCCGGGTCACCCCGCCCAGCGCCGTGTACCAGTGGTGCCCCGTGGTCGGGCGGAAGGCGGCCGGGACGGCGATGATCTGGATGCCGTTCGCCGAGAGGGCGACCGCGGTCTGGAGGGCGCCGCGCAGATGGACGACGGAACCGACCCGGCGTACGGACGGAGTCTCGTTGTTGTAGACGGTCCAGTTGGGCAGCAGCGGGAGCGTGACCCAGCCGGTGTCGTCGTTGACCGCCCGCCAGCCCGCCGAACTGTCGTACCACTCCAGGTGGTTGGTGTCCCAGCGGTGGATGTACATGCCGGAGTAGGGGTACGTGGGGCGGCCGCCCTCGCCCCAGACCCGCAGGATGCCACCGGCCGCGGCGGTCCAGGGGCGCAGGTCGTCGAGGTCGGTGGCGGTGACGGAGGAGGCGTTCTTCGCGACCCTGATCCGGGCGAGCGGGATGAAGTCACCGCTCACCGCGGGGTCGACGGGGGTGGCGGCGGCGGTTCCCTTCACGAGTTCCACGGTCATGCCGGTGGTGGCGTCGCCGTACTGCGCGTCGCGCTGCCGGGCCACCACCAGGTCGTTGCGCGGGTTGCTGGAGTCGGCCGGGTTGGTGCCGAGGACGTCGAGGGTCTTCTGCTGGCCGAGGGTGACCAGGTAGGCGCCGGCGGCGCTGGCCCGGGTCCCCTGGATCACGCCCTGGAAGGGGGCGACGGTGACCTTGCCGGAGACGGTGGCGGTGGCCTGGACCCGCCCGGGATCCCCGGTGGCGGGCCGGACACCGCTGCGGGCCTGCACCGGGCTCGGCCCGGGCGCGGCGAACACGCCGGTGGCCAGCCGGGCGTCCTCGGCGTCGACGACCCCGCCGGAGATCCAGCCGGAGTCGCGTTCTGGGGTGGGCGTGCTCATGGGGATGCCTCTTCCGATCGGGACGTCACGGGACGGGGAACGCGATCACACGCAGGCCGGTGTAGTGCGCGGCGGGCGAGAACACGCTCGCGGTACCGGTCGTCATCCCACCGCCCCGCGCGACGAGCTGCGTCAGCACGAGCGGTGTCGCGGCGGGCAGCAGCCAGTGCCCCTGGGCGATGCTGGTGGTGATCCCCGTGGGGCCGCCGTGGAAGCAGGCGAGGGACACGGGCGTCCCGTCCTGCATGCGCACCACGTGGTCCCAGCGCTCGTTCGCCCCCGAGGTCTGCGCGGTCAACTGCCCGGTGACCAGGAGCATGCGGGGGTACGGCGCCACGGGCACGGTCACCTGGTTGAAGGTGTACCCGGTGGCCCCCGCCGAGCCGGTGCCCAGCGGCCAGCCCGGGTCCGCCGGCCCGAAGAACTGCACCGACCCCGTGACCGCGGGACGCCAGTTGGTGCCGACGCGGACCAGGTCGAGGCCGGTCTCGAGGTCGTACAGCCGCTGTCCGGCGTAGCCGTCGGCCGGGAGCGACTCGTAGCTCTGCAACGGCAGTACTCCGCCGGTGGCCGCGGTGAACACCCGCAGGTCCTTGATGTCCGTCTGGGTGACGGACCCCGCGTTCGGCCGCACGGTGATCTGGGCGAGCGGCAGGTAGTCGCCGGTGAGCCTCGGCGGGGCCGGCGTCGGCGCGGGCGCCCCGGCCTCCACCTGCACCACCATGCCGTCGCTCGCGTCGCCGTACTGCCGGTCGGTCTGCCGGGCCACGACGAGGGCGATCCGGGCGTACGACGAGTGGGCCGGGGCGTCGGTGAGCACGTCGAGGCGCTTCAGCTGGCCGAGCGTGATCAGGTACGCGCCCGCGTACGGCGCACGGGTGCCCTGCACGACCCCCTGGAAGGGCCGGATCTGCACGAAGCGCGAGGGGGTCGCCTCCGCCTCGACACCGCCGGGGTTGCCGGGACCGGGTTTGATGCCCGTGCGGGCGGCGATCGGATTGCCGGGGTCTGCCGCCGCCGAGGCGAGCACGCCGGTGGCGAGCCGGGCGTCCTCGGCGTCGACGACACCGCCGGAGAGCCATCCGGAGTCGCGCTCGAAGTCTTTCATGCGGGTGCGTTCCTTCTGGTAGCTGAGGGCGGGCGGGGTCAGAGCCAGGCGTCGCGCCACTCCGCGGTCAGCCGGGCGGCCGAGGCGTAGTCACGGGCGCGGAAGAGCACGGGCGTCGCGCCCGGCAGCAGCGGGAACCAGTCCGAACCGGGCAGCAGCGTGGCCCGGCGGGAGGCCGTGCCCTGGAGCAGGACCGAGCGCGCGTCGGTGTCGATGAGGAGGAACTCGCCTTCCTGGAGGGTGAGTTCGAAGGCGAGTTCCTCACCGGTCGCGGTGTTGCTGATCACCGGCTGGACGCAGGGCCCGAGAATCCGCCAGACCGGCCAGGTGGGGACGGTGCCCTTGTTCTCCAGCAGCAGCCGGCCGCCGGAGGATCCGGACCCGAAGTCCAGGGGGAAGGAGAGCGGGAAGGAGACTCCGCCGCTGGAGGAGGGCAGCGGACAGGTGCTGGTGTTCAGCCCGTACGAGTAGCGCAGCGGGTCCGGCGCGGTCATGGTCAGGGAGAACTCGAAGACCCCGGACTTGCGGTCGGCGATCTTCGTCTCGGCGGTGAGCCGGACCAACGCCCGCCGGACGCGGTGCGGTTCGGTGACGACGAGCGGCGACAGCGTGCTGCCGTCGGCGAGTACGGCTGCCAGCCGGTCCTTCGCCTCTTCGCGTACGGCGCGTTCGGGGGCGATGGCCATGCCCTCCAGGGTGATCACGCGGGGGCCCCGGTAGGAGGGGGCGTCGAACGCGCCGTGCCGCTCGGGGCGGTCGGTCAGGGTGAGCCGGACCGGCGGGGTGGCGGCCCAGCCCTGTTCGCTGGTGACCCACCACTCGACGCCGTCGTCGTCGACGGTGTTGCCGGCCCAGCCGTCCACCTCGAACACCGGCTGCTGGAGCGGGCGGCCGCTCATCGCTTGGCCGCCCAGGCGAGTTCGCGGGCGGTGATCCGGCCGATCTCGTACTCGGACTGGCCGGGGCGGGGGTGGACGTTGACGGTGACGGGGGCGCCGGCCGCGGCGGCTCCGGCCCGGGGTGCCGCCCCGGCGGCGACTCCGGCGAGGCTGTAACCGGGTCCGATGACGCTGCGCGCGGTGGCGGTGGCGAGCCGGCCGGCGGCGCCCGCGACCCGGTTCCCGGCGCCCTCCATGCCGAGGGCGAGCCCTTCGCCGACGTCACCGCCGAATCCCATCATCACCTTGGACGGGGACGCGATGCCGAGGATGCTGCGGATGGGTCCGGGGATGGTGTTGACGATGAAGTTCTTCACGGTGTTGAGGAGCGCCGAGGCCGAGTTCTTGATGCCGTTGATGAGGCCCTGGACGAGGTCGCCGCCCAAGTGCATGAGTTTGTCGGGTAGTTCGGCGAAGAAGCCCCAGATCTTCCCGGGCACTCCTCGCAGGAAGTCGACAACGGCGTTCCACTTGTCGACGATCCAGTCCCGCACCGACCCGACCGCGTCCTTGATCCGGTCCCAGTGCTTGACGATCGCGAGCACGGCGATCCCGACGGGTCCGGTGAGGATGGCGACGAGCAGCGGCCAGTTGGCCTTGAGCCAGTTGACGACGTTCTTCCCGGCGTCGATCAGCCAGTTGATGGCGACCGACGCTCCCTTCATGACCGTGCCCACCACCTGCCCGATGACCTTGAACGCCGCCTGCATGACGGCCTGCACGGTCTTGGACTGCATCGCCATGTCGATGAGCTTGGTGATGAGCGGCATGACGAGGGCGAGGATGGCACCGAGGATGTTGGCCTTCATGGCGGTGTTGAGCCCGCGCTGGGCGGTGGTGGCGGTACGCAGCCCCTGACTGAACCGCGAGAACAGCCCACCCCCCGAAGCCGCACTCCGCCCCGCCCGCTGCACATCGGCGGCGGCCCGGGTGGCGGCGGTCCGCACCTGGTTCAGCGCGGCGCTCGCCTGCCCGGCCCCGGTCCGAAGCCGCACGGTGGCGGTGCCGGCCTGGGTCGCCGCGCTCCGCAGCCGATCGACCGAAGCGCCGGCCCCGGTGACGGCGGTCCGCATCCGCGTGACGGCACCGCCGGTGCTGGTGGCCGCGGTGCGCATCTGATTCAGCGCCCGGGTGACCGATACGAGTGACGTCTGCATGGTGGGTTGGCTCCGTCGCTGTCGCCGTTGGGGTCTTTGGGGTGCGGGCAGGTGAGCGGCTATCTGCGCAGGGCCTGTTCCAGACCGTTGAGATGGTGGTGAAGGCTCTCGATGGCACGGCTCGCACCCGTGGCGCCCCGCTCCAGCGCGCCAATCCGCTGCATTCCCGTCCCGACCTCTTTGTCCAGCTTGCGGACGAGCGTCCGGCCCTTCTCGACCTCGTGGTCCAGCGCCTTCACTTTCCCGAGCGCCTCATTGGTCTTGGTACGCAGAACCTTGCTGCGGTCGTCCGCGTTGTGCGCGACCTCGCTGACCTTGCCGACTCTGGTGGTGAGTTTGGATATCCGCTCGTGCAGCACCTGGTCGTCGGCCAGCAGCTTCTTCTGAATGCCCACGACCTTGACCCGAAGATCGGTGACCAGGCGCTCCACCTGCCGGTCACCGGCACTCTGGGCCCGCCGGATGTCCCCCGCATCACGGACCAGGTCCGTCTTCACTTTCTGCACCAGGTCCTTGATGCTCACGGCCTCGACACTCAGGACGTGCAACCGACGATCCTGCTCCTTGTCCCGCGCCTCCTGGACGCGGCCTTCAATGATCTTGTTGATGTCGAAGACCGTGGCTTCGTGCTTGACCAGGCCGTACTCGGCCTGCACTCCGAAAACGCTGAGAGCGGCGGCGTTGGCTTCGGCCTTCGCTCCGGTGATCTCCGCCTTCGCACCGGTGACCGGTACGTTGTCGGCCAGCCACTTGGCATCCACGACCTTCCGCACGGCGTCCTGGAAGGACCTGGACGTCGCGTACTCGTAGATCCACGGAGGAATGGCTCCGGTGGACTCCGAAGGGGCCAAGGTATGCCTCCTTTCACATGGGCGAACTCAGGAAGGCCACGATCTCGGCCGGTGTCGCGGAGCGTTCCTCACGCGTGGTCCGCGGGGACTGGGCGACCCCGGCCGCTCCGGACGGCCGCGGCACCGCCTCCGGATAGTCCGCCGGCTCCGCGTCCTCGTCCCGATGCACCGTCGCGAACATCCAGTTCGCCACGGCGAGATGGTCGACGACCGCCGCGAGCAGGTGGTCCGTGACCGACCAGTCCGCCTGCTCGCCGTGGACCGCCCGGGCGAAGGACGAGTCCGCGGGCAGGTGTTCGACCAGGACCCGCAGACGGCGCGAGGAGAGGCGCCCCCGGTGCCAGTCGAGGAGGTCGACCCCGTAGTGGCGGAGCAGATCCGCCTCCAGAGCCTCGGCGTGCTCATCGACCAGCGCGCCGAGGCTCAGCCTTCCCCCAGCGACATACCGGTGTCGTTGCCGTACGCCTCCAGGATCGCGGAGACGTCCTGGACACTTGTGTCGTACTTGCAGAACCGCTCGAACTGCTCCGCCCCGAGCAGCAGCGCCAGCAGCCCGTCGATGTCGTTGTCGTCCAGCTCGGCGATCTGCTTGGCGATACTGCGCGGGAACTCGGTGGGCAGTCGGAACACATCCCCGTCCACCTCGAACTCCCAGTTCTTCCCGACCGCTTCGAGACGCTGGGCACGGGCGGCGTTGACGTTGAAGGGTGCCATGTCGGTGGAGCTCCTTGCTGCGAGAGGTACGAAAGGGTCAGGCCGCGCTGAAGCTCGGGTCCTTCATCAGGAAGGTCGCCAGCGGGGCACCGTCCACCGTGGCCAGCGCGGTGAAGGTGACGCCGAGCTTCACGGGCGCGGTACGGACGAGAGCGAGTTCCTCCGTCTCGGTCACCTGACCGCGGGCGACGATCATGCGGTACTTGACCTCGTCGCCGTCGCTGAACTCCAGCCCGAGCATCCGCTCGTCGAACTTCGGCTCGGCCGCCAGCTCGTACTTGTAGAGACCGGACCCGGTCGCCGTCTCCTTGACCTGCCCGCCGCCGAAGAAGAACGGCAGGGTGTCCTCGTTCAGCTGGAGGAGCTGGAACTTGAAGCTGAGATCGCGGTCGGAGTAGACGAACCTCGCCGAGCTGACGCTCTGCCAGGTGTCCACGGGGTCCAGCTTGTCCTTCTTGGAGATCTTGACCCCGTCGGTGGTGGTGTAGCCGAGGTCCTTCCAGCCGGCGCCCCAGGCGGCGGCGGTGTCGGCGGGCGGTGCGGTGGCGAGCGGGGCGATGAGGACACGGCCACTGCCCGCGACCCGGATCTCCTTGGCGTTCGTTCCGGCCATCACTGCTCCTTGCTGGGAGATGGACATGAGGTGCTGGTGTGGGAGTACGGCGAAGCCGAGCCGGTGGTACGGCGAAGCCGAGCGTTGGGTACGACGAAGCCCAGCCCGTGACACGGCCGTTCAGGCCGGGCGGACCACCAGGCGGGTGGTCGAGACATAGCGGTTGGCACTGGCGTGCCGGTAGTCGGGCAGCCAGCGCGGCCCGTCCTCCTCGACGACGTCCACGACGGTCGCCCCGCCGTGCCGCACGCCCCGGAGCTGGAGCATCAGGGAACGCGCCACGAGGGAGACGGTGTGGGCCGCGGCCTTGGAGGGGCCGTACACCTCCAGGTCGACCAGCGGATTGTCGAGCCGGGGATCCTCCGCCCAGGCACCGCCCATCCGGGAGACCAGTACGGCGCGCTGCGAGCCGTCGAACCCGGCGGGCGGTGCGACGTCGACGACCACACCCGAGAGCTCGCTGCGGTCCTTGAGCAGGTCGACGACCAGCTGCTCCACGTCCGGGAAGGTGATGTAGGGCTCACTCATCGGAGTGGGCGGAGCCGTCGGAGTCCTCACGAGCCTCCGCGGGGCGCGCGATGACACCGAGCAGTTCCCGCGCGGCCGGGTCGTCGACATCCACGACGTCACCGGGCTCGTGCCCGTTCCACCAATAGGTCAACTGGATCTTCTGCACAGCGTTTCCCCCGAAACGTTTGGCTGTGAAGGCACCTGACCGGAGATCAACTTCCTTTGGTCAAAGGGAAGTTGCGCCCCAGGAACCGCAAATGTAACGGCCGTCCCAAGCGCAGCGTGAGCAACTTGCGGTCTCGAACGGATAACGATGACAGGAGATGCGAAAGCCCCGCCCCCGCACAGGGGGACGGGACTTCACACACCAACGGACCGAAGCGTCAGCCGATCGACGCCCCCGTCGCCGACAGCGCCTCCGTCACCGGCTGGAAGAACGTCTCCCCGCCGGAGGTGCAGTCTCCGCTGCCACCGGACGTCAGCCCGATCGCGCTGCTCCCCGAGAACAGCGACCCCCCGCTGTCCCCCGGCTCCGCGCAGACATCCGTCTGGATCAGCCCGTTCACGATGTCCCCGTTGCCGTAGTTCACGGTCGCGTCCAGCCCCGTGACCGTGCCGGAGTGCACCTGTGTCGTGGACCCGCTCCGCGTCACCGACTGCCCGACCGTCGCCGACGCGGCCCCCGTGATCGCCTGCGCGGACCCGTTGTAGAGGTCCACCTCACTGGGGTGATCGACATCCGCCGTGTACTTCACCAGGCCGTAGTCGTCACCGGGGAAGCTCGACGCCGCGTTGGTCCCGATCACCTTCCCGCCGGCGTCCGACCACGTCGAGATGGCCTCGGTGCAGTGGCCCGCGGTGAGGAAGTACGGCTCCCCGCCCTTGACCACGTTGAACCCCAGCGAGCACCGCCCACCCGATCCGCTGATCGCGTCACCACCGGCGATGAAGGGCTTGAACTCCCCCTCGGTCCGCTGGAGTTCGGCTACCGACCCCAGCCCGTCGACCACCTTCGTGAGCTTGGCCCACTCGGCGGAGGACACCGTACGGTCGGCGGTGACGACGACCTTGTTGGTCGTGGGGTCGGTCACCCAGGACGTCCCCGGGATGGTCGCGTCGCTCACGAGGGTCGTCCGCGCGCTCTTCAGCTCGGCGAGCGAGTGGGCCACGATTCTCGCCGAGGCCCCGGCCGCCGACACGGTCCGCGCCGCGTCCTCGTCGAGGACGTTCACCACGAGACTCCTGGTCTTCGCGTCATAGAACGTCCCGGCCGCGTCCGCGCCGAGGTCCGCCCCGAGCGTCGAGGCGAGCTTTCCGGCCGCGAGGGCCGAGAGGGTCTTGACCTCGGGCGGGGCCGGCGTCTCGCTGGCGTTCGCAGTCTGCAAGGTGACTCCGGCCGCGACCAGCGCGGCAACACCCGCGCCCGCCACCACGATTCGCCGCCTGGGTATACGTCGGTGCTTCAACTCGCGTCCTCCTGTGGGGGGTCGGTCCGCGGCATGTGGGGAGCTCACGGACCGGAAGGCTGGTTGACGAGCGACCACTCTTCCGAACCCCGCAGGGGGCGCACAAGGTTGACTTCCGGACGCGCGTAGAACGCGATTGCACGCCCCTTCCGATTTGACAGTGCACAGTCACGCCAGGCGCATTCACAGAGCAAACACACCACACACGCGATTCCTCACGACCGGGCGAGGTCTAGTCCTGTCCTGAATCCGCCCCTCCGGAGGCGGCATCCAGCCGAGACGGAGGAGACGGAAGTTGCTCCTGCACCGGTTGCTGCACTCCCGATCGCTCCACCGGCTGCTGAACCGCCGGCCCCACCGGCTGCTGAACAACCGCAGGTCCCCCGCCAACCCCCTGCTGCGCCTTCTCCAGGAACCGCAGCAACTCCACCGGGAACGGCAGCACCAGCGTCGAGTTCTTCTCCGCCGCCACCGCCACCACCGTCTGAAGCAGCCGCAGTTGCAGCGCGGCCGGCTGCTCGGACATCTCCTTGGCCGCCTCGGCCAGCTTCTTCGACGCCTGGAGCTCCGCGTCCGCGTTGATGACCCGGGCCCGCCGCTCCCGGTCAGCCTCGGCCTGCCGGGCCATGGACCGCTTCATCGTCTCGGGCAGGGAGACGTCCTTGATCTCGACGCGGTCGATGGTCACCCCCCACTCCACCGCGGGACTGTCGATCATCAACTCCAGTCCCTGGTTGAGCTTTTCGCGGTCGGACAGCAGATCGTCGAGCTCGCTCTTGCCGATGATGGAGCGCAACGACGTCTGCGCCATCTGCGAGACCGCGAACCGGTAGTCCTCCACCCGCACGACCGCCTCGGCCGGCCCGGTCACCTTGAAGTAGACGACGGCGTCCACCCGCACGGTGACGTTGTCCCGGGTGATGCCCTCCTGCGCGGGCACCGGCATGGTCACGATCTGCATGTTGACCTTCCGGAGCTTGTCGATGCCCGGAACGATCATGGTGAACCCGGGCCCGCGCACCTCCGGCCGCAGCCTGCCGAGGCGGAAGACCACGCCCCGTTCGTACTGTTTGACGACCCGCGCGGCCGCCATCGCGTACACCGCTCCGGCGGACGCGAGCGCCACGCCCGCCGCAACCAGCTCCTCGACCATCGCGACCCCCAGGGTCCGAACCAGGTGCTCAAGGTGTGTACTTCGACGGTAACTCCGGCATGTACACAAAGGGGAGACGGAGGACGCAGGTGGCCCACGGCATACGGACACAGGACGGCCGCACACTGACCGTCGAGGAGCACGGCGACCCGGACGGCACTCCGGTGGTCCTGCTGCACAGCACCCCGGGCTGCCGCCTCGGGGTCGTGCCCGAGGACGTGCTGACCGCGCACCCGCGCACCCGGTTCCTCTCCTACGACCGTCCCGGCTACGGCGACTCGGACCGGCTGCCCGGCCGCCGCGTGGCCGACGCCGCCCGGGACGTGCGGGACCTGGCCGACGCGCTCGGGCTCGGCCGTTTCTCGGTGCTCGGCCTCTTCGGCGGTGCCCCGCACGCGCTGGCCTGCGCCGCACTGCTGCCCTCCCGGGTGCGGCGGGCAGCGGCTCTGGCCTCACCGGCGCCACCGGACGCGCGGGACCTGAGCTGGTTCGACGGCATGGCCGGCTCCGGCGTCGAGGAGTTCACCCTGGCGCTCACCGACCCGCTCGCCTTCGCCGAGCGGCTCGCCGCCCGCGCCGCCGACGTCCGCCGCGACCCCGCCCAGCTGCTGGTCTCGCTGCGCGACGGACTCACCGAATCCGACCGGCGGATCCTGTCCACCCCGGCGGTGAGTGAGCAGCTGCTGCGGGGCTACCGAGAGGCGCTGCGCGGGTCGTCGTACGGCTGGCTCGACGACACCCTCGCGCTGCTCAGCAACTGGGGCTTCGACCCGGGGACCGTCACCCGGCCCGTCCTGCTGTGGCACGGCGCCCGGGACACCCTCTCCCCGGTCGGCCACTTCAAGTGGCTCGCGCACCACATCCCGCGCGCCCGCCCCGTCCTGGAGCAGGACGCCGGCCACTTCGGCGCCCTGGAGGCGCTGCCCGCCGTACTGGACTGGCTCCGGCCCGCCGAGTCGTGACGGGGCCGGATCCGACAGTGAGCCCCCGCACGGCCATCGCGTGCGGGGGCTCACCGGGTGCCTGCTACCGGTGTTCCAGGGCCTAGAAGACGCTGACGCCGTACGCGCTCAGGGCCTCGGTGACCGGCTGGAAGAAGGTCGTGCCGCCGGAGGAGCAGTTGCCGCTGCCGCCGGAGGTCAGACCGTAGGCGATACCGCTGTTCGAGTAGAGCGGGCCGCCGGAGTCGCCGGGCTCGGCGCAGACCGTGGTCTGGATCATGCCGTAGACGACGTCACCGCCGCCGTAGTTGACGGTCGCGTTCAGCGCGGTGACCCGGCCGCTGTGGGTACCGGTGGTGGAGCCGCGCCGGTAGACCGTCGTGCCCACGGAGGGCGTGGCGGCGCTGGTGATGTCGACGCTGCCGACGGTGCCGGAGATCGAGGAGACCGGGTAGCTCGACGAGTAGCGGACGATGCCGTAGTCGTTGGTCGGGAAGCTGGACCCGGCCGTCGAACCGAGGGTCGTGGTGTGCCCGGAGTTGGACCACCAGGTGCCCGCGCCGTCGGTGCAGTGACCGGCGGTCAGGAAGTAGTAGGTGCTGCCGCTGCGCACGTTGAAGCCGAGGGAGCAGCGCCAGCTACTCGCATAGATGGCGTCGCCGCCGGAGATCAGCTTGTTGAACTTGCCCGGCGTCCGCTTGATCGTGAGCGCGTCGGCGTTGCTGCCGGCCTGCTCCTTGATCTTGGCGATCTCGGCCTGCGAGACCGTGCTGTCGACGGTGACGACGACACGGTTGCCGTTGACGGCCCAGGCGGTGCCCGGGATGTCGGCCTTGAGCACCGAGTTGCTGGCGCTCTTGAGTTCGGCGGTGCTGAAGGGGGTCGCAGCGGTCGCGTTCGCGCTGGGGACCGCGATGGCGGCCGCGGCCACGAGGCCGGTGGTACCGGCGATCAGCCGGGTGCGTCTCGTGATGCCGCTGCGGGGGGTGGTGCGCTTGATCCTCACGTTTCGTTCCCTCCCAGGGGAATTCGGGGGCCCGCGTGGGGTCGGGGCCCGTGAGGCGCAGTCGGAGGCACGTCCGTCCGGGTTTCGAACACGCCGTGCCCCTGACAAGCGCTGAGGGGGAGTATTCGGCCGAACGACCGGTCGCCGCAAGGGCGCCTTTCGGCCGCCAAGCTTTGAACCACCTTTGCGATCCGGAGGGAACCGAATGCCCGCGGGTTACGTCCCGCTCCCTCGCGCAACGGCGACGCCCAGGGTGTCCCGCGGCGGCGGGAACGGGCAGCTGAGGTGGTCGAGCGCGGGTGCGGGGCGGCAGCGGCACACGGCGGAAGTCGGTCGTCGTACGACCGTCGGCGCCCGGCGCGGTCGGGCACCGGAAGCGGAATCAGTGACTTCCACCCCCGCTTCCGGCATCGCCGAAAACCGCCCCCGGCGAAACGTCGCCCTGGACGGCGACCCTCAGCGCCGGCTCACGCGTTCGGGGAGCCCCAGCCCCAGGTGCGAGCGCAGGGTGGTGCCGCGGTACTCCGTGCGGAACGCGCCGCGTTCCTGGAGCAGCGGGACCACCCGGTCCACGAACTCGTCGAGCCCGCCCGGGGTGAGATGGGGTACGAGGATGAAGCCGTCGGCGGCCTCCTTCCGCACGAACTCCTCGAGTTCGGTGGCGACGGCTTCGGGCGTGCCGATGAAGAACTGCCGGCCGCCCGCCTCGATCACGGTCTGCCGGATCGACAGCCCCTTCTCCCGGGACAGGGCCCGCCACTTCTCGGCGATCGCGACCGTGTCGCCGCGCCGGGTCCGCCCCTGGGTGAGCGCCGGATCGACCACGGGGTCGATGTCGGGCAGCGGACCGTCCGGGTCGTAGGAGGACAGGTCGACGCCCCAGATCTGCTCCAGGGTCAGAAGCGCGGTCTGCGGGGAGGTCTGCTGCCGGCGGATCTCGGCGGCCCGCTCCTGGGCCTCGGCCGCGGTGTCGCCGAGGACGACGCCGACCCCGGGCATGATCTTCAGATCCCCGTGCGAACGGCCGTACGCGGCGAGCCGGCGCTTCACATCGGCGTAGAAGGCGCGGCCCTCCGCCAGTGAGCTGTGCCGGGTGAAGATCACGTCGGCGGAGGCGGCGGCGAACTCCCGTCCCTCGTCGGAGTCCCCGGCCTGGATGACGACCGGGTGCCCCTGCGGCGAGCGCGGCAGACCGAACTCGCCCGCGATGTCGAAGTGCCGCCCGCGGTGCGCGAACGGCCGCGGGATCCCCTCCGGCGTCCAGGAGTCCCACAACTCCCGTGCGGTGTCGAGGAATTCGGCGGCCCGCGTGTAGCGGTCGGCCCGGTCCAGATAGCCGCCCCGCCGGAAGTTCTCCCCGGTGAAGGCGTCGGAGGAGGTCACCACGTTCCAGGCGGCCCGGCCGCCGCTGAGATGGTCCAGGGTGGCGAACCTGCGGGCGAGTTCGTACGGCTCGTTGAAGGTCGCGTTGACCGTGGCGGCGAGCCCGAGCCGCTCGGTGACGGCGGCCAGGGCGTTGAGCACGGTGATCGACTCGGGCCGGCCCACCACGTCCAAGTCGTGGATACGGCCCTTGTGTTCACGCAGCCGCAGCCCCTCGGCGAGGAAGAAGAAGTCGAACAGACCGCGCTCGGCGGTACGGGCCAGATGCTCGAAGGACGAGAACTCGATCTGCGACCTCGACCGCGGATCGGCCCACACCGTGGTGTTGTTGACGCCCGGGAAGTGGGCCGCCAGATGCATCTGTCTGCGGCTCATGACGCTCCCCCGGTCACGGCGTATTGGTTGGCGGGCCGGGACAGGCCCAGGTGCTCCCTGAGCGTGCCGCCCGGGTAGAAGGTGCGGAACAGCCCGCGGTGCTGGAGCAGCGCCACCGTGCCGTTGACCAGCCGCTCCAGGTCGCGGAGCGGTTCGACGGGCGTGAGGTGGAAGCCGTCGACGATGCCCTCGCCGTGCCAGCCGGCGATCAGTTCCGCGAGGTCGACGGGACCGCCCCGGTACAGCGGCCCCTGCGGACTCGGCCGGGGACCGCCCCCGCCGTGCCCCGGCTCCGCCGCGTGCTCACCGGCGCCGAGATCGACGAGCAGGCTCGCGAGGACCCGCAGCCCGTCGGGGTCCCGGCCGAACTCAGCCGCCTGGGTGCGCAGTTGTGTGCGCACATCGGCTGCCTGCGCCGCGCTGACGGCCCGTACCAGGGCCACGTCGGCGTACCGCGCTGCCGTCCGCCGGGCATGGCCCTCGGTGGCGTCGACCACCCGGACCGGGTGGCCCTGCGGGGGCCGCGGCACGATCGAGGGGCCCCTGACCGAGAAGGACGTGCCCCGGAAGTCGACGTGGTGCAGCTTGTCCCGGTCGATGAAGCGGCCGGTCGGCACGTCCCGTATCTCGGCGTCGTCCTCCCAGCTGTCCCACAACTTCGCGGCCGCGTCGGCCACTTCACCGGCCTCCTGCCACAGGGCGTCGGCCGCAGCCGCGTGCCGGCGGCCGAAGAGGCGGGCCTCGCCCTCGGTGGTCGACACGTCGAGCCGCCATCCGGCCCGGCCCCGGCTGACCCAGTCGAGGGTCGCGACGGCGGCCTGGACGTGGAAGGGCTCGGTGTGGGTGGTGGTGACGGTGGGCACCAGGCCGATCCGGGTGGTGGCGGGCGCGACCCGGGACAGCACGGCGAGCGCGTCGGGGCCGGGCCGGGCGAAGCTGTCGTCCAGCGTCACGAAGTCGAGCCCACCGCGCTCGGCGAGCCGGGCGAGGGCGACGTAGGAGGCGGCGTCACAGCCGGACGGCTGGTCCACGGCGACGGAGAGATGCAGCATCACAGCACCGCCTTCTTCTGGCGGCCGGCGACTTCGGCGTGTTCGGCCTGTTCGGCGTGTTCCGCGTGTTCGGCGTGTTCCGCGTGTTCCGCGTGTTCTGCGTGTTCGCTGCGTTCTGCGTGTTCGCTGCGTTTGGCGCGTTCGGCGCGTTCGGCGCGTTCGGCGAGGAACAGCAGCACGGCCCGGGCCGTCGCGTCGTTCTGCCGGAAGGCCGGCCCGCCGGTGCGCGGTCTGGTGAAGGCGCCGGGGGTACGGCCGTCGGTGTGCGGCCCGAGCGCGAAGCGCCGTGGGTGCGGCCGGCCGGACCGGTCCAGGAGCCGCCCGTCGGCCCGGTCCACCCGCAGCAGCCCGTCCGGGCTCTCGCCGACCCCGTCGGCATGCAGTTCGCGCAGCAGCGGATCGAGGGCCCGCCGGACCGTCGGCTCGGGCAGCCGCGCCTCGACCAGCGCATGGGCCTCGACCACGGCTCCGGGCACCGTGGGACTGGAGGCCCGGAACACCCCGTCCTCGGCGCGGACCTCCATGTCCGCGCCGACGAACCGGAGCACCCCGGCCCGGGACAGCGCGAGCAGCTGCCGCAGCCGGGGTCCGGGCGGCCCGGAGGCGAGATAGCTGAAGAACCCGTGCCACCAGCCGCCGATGTCCCCGAGCTTCACCAACTGTCCGTAGACGGAGAGCAGTCCGAGGAAGACGGCCAGGTCCGGGCTGTGGGACGGGTCATGGCGTCGGCCGAGATCCGCCTCGACGTACTCCCGCAGCCCCTCCTGGAACTCCTCGTGCGACCCGAACCGCACGCCCTCCAGCGGCCGGTCGAGCCTGGCGAGGTCGAGCCGGTCGCCCGGGTCCGGCACGGCGGAGGCGACCAGCACCCCGCGCTCGGCCCGCCCCGCCACCGCGTACTTCTCCTCGAAGTCGGCCCAGGACATCGCGGTCCGCTCCGGATGCACGGTGAACAGCCGGTGGTAGTGGGCGAATCCGAGCTCCTTCTCCACCAGCGGCCACACGTCCGACCAGAAGTCGAAGCCCTCAGGACGGGCGAGCAGCCCGTCGATCTGGGCAGGCCCCAGGAAGCGGGGCAGCGGCGGCCGCTCGCCCGTCCAGTCGTAGCCGATCTTCGAGTGGTACGGCACTCCGCGCCGCGATCCGACGTGGAGCACCGGCTCCCGCCCCGAGGGGACATAGGTGTCCCCGTCGTAGCGTCCGCCCCGGCCCTCGGTGAGCAGCACCATCAGGTCGACGAAGGCGAGGCCGAAGCCGCGGACCAGGACGGGTTCGCCGGGCGCGAGCGCGGACAGGTCGCTGTCGGCGGTGAAGTCGGGCGGCAGGTGGACCAGGCCGTGGGTGCGGGCGTACTCGGCCAGGTCGCTCTGTTCCGCGTCGAGTTCGGCGTCGAGGTGGCCGAGGGCGAGGACGACCAGGTCGGCGAGGAGCGGGCGCGGCCGGCCCTCCAGCCAGACCTGCTGGCGGCCCTCGCGCGGTCCGCTCACCCGCAGGGCGCGCAGCGGGTGGTGGTGCACGGTGACACCGTCCGGGAGCGCGGCCACCGCCCGCTCGTGCACCCAGCGCAGATAGGCGCCCTGGAGCTGACGGTCGGCGAAGGTGCGGCCGTCGATGCCGGCCCACTCGTGCAGGGTGGGGCCGGGGCTCACCGGGCCCGCCATGTCCACGGTCTCGTCGGTGAACATGGTGACGTCCTCGGCGTGCGAGTTCATCCACAGCAGCGGGGACTGCGCCGCGCGCCAGATGCGTCCGGCCCCGGGCGGATGCGGGTCCACCAGGTGCACGTCCAGGCCCTGGCCGTCGTACAGCTCAGGCGCGTTGGCGGCGATCCGCTCGATCAGACCGGTCCCCCGCGGCCCGGCACCGACGATCACCAGCGAGCGCCTCATCGGGTGCGCTCCACGGCCGGGACGTGGCGCTCGTCCACGGGGAAGCAGGGGGCGGCGGCAGTCGTGGTCCGCCGGAAGTGCTCCGGTATGTCCGGCACGGCGGGGGCTTCGAAGAGGGTGGCGGAGGGCATGCGAGGGCTCCGTGGCATCGAGTCGTCGAACTCGGACGATTGCCTTCACACGAGTGCGGCCGAGCCCCTCAGCAGAGCCGCCCCATGAGACTACGGGTGCGTTTCCCGTCGCTGTCAAGGCTGTCCATACTGTGAGCCGTACATCTCAGTTCAGTTGACGCAAAACCGCATGCCTGTTCCACTTACTCCATGCATCCACAGCAGTGGCTGGTCAAGCGCTCCCACATCGACCTCGGTCGCGTGTGGTCCTCTTCCTGTTGAGCTGACCCACTGCGCGCCCTGATCCTCCGGGCGCCTTCTCGCGTTCTTCTCGTTCCGCCCTGTCTCTCGCTCTCTCCGCCTTCTCGGCCCCCGCCTTCACACGCGCCTCCCCCTCACCCCGCGCCTCTCGTCCTCGCACGACCCTCGCGCCCGCCGGCGACTCAGCAGTCGCACCCGCAGTCGCAGCAGTCGCACCCGTCCCCACAACAGCTACAACACTCACAGCAGTCCCCGCAGTCGGCGCCGTTGCAGATCCCCTCCCGGCGCTGCCGGCTCCAGGGGTCCTCGAAGGTGCCGCAGCACATCTGACACGTACAGGCCAGCCCCACCCACACCGCGCACCCGGCCAGCAGCCCGCGCCGCTCCCGCCGTGACGGGGGCTCGGGCGGTGCGCTGAACGCCCGCTCCACGGAGTTCCGGAGCTCATGCACCAGCAGCACGTGCGCCAGCTTCGGGTCCTCGAACTCGACCTCCCACAGGGCGAGCCGCACCCCGTGGACGGCGTCGTCGGCGAGCCTGCGCGCCTCCTCCAGCGAGGTCCCGGTGGCGGTGAGCGGGTTCCACGCCCCCGACGCCCCGTCGGCCTCCCTGTCCTCGACGGCGTCCAGCAGATGCGCGAGCCGCCCGAACAGCCTTCCGGCCTCGGCGAGCGGGTCGGCGTTCCCGGGCCGCCCGGCCAGCACGGCCGTATGCGCGAAGGCCGCCGCCGTGGCGGTCTCGGTCGGCTCGGTGACCGTCAGGATCGGCGTGCCCGGTCCGGCCAGCGCCTCCACGCCGAACTGCCGTTCCACCGCGTCGACCAGCACCGACGTGTCGAACCCGACATCCAGCCCGGTCCGTTCGCCGGCCCGCCCCCACCCGTCGGCGACCCGCCGCGCCGCGAGCGCCACCGGCCGCCGCGCCAGCACACCGTCCCCGTCGGCGACATGGTCCCGGACCTTGGCCGAGGCCAGGACCAGCGAGACGGCGGCCGCGAGCCGCGCGCCCTCCCCGCGCGCGACGGACGCGGTCCGCATTCCCCGCAGGGGACACGGCCCCGCCGTACGCCTGCCGTCGAAATTTCCACCGGCCTGAGCTTCCGTCAGAACGGATATCAGCAAGCCGTCGTAGTTCGTGACGATCCTCGCGAACTGGCCGTGGTCCTTACGGAGAGCGAGACACAGCCCGCACAAATGGGCCATCCACTGGTTCCCGAGGCTTTCCCCGAGCCGATGGCGGCAGGGCCTGACGATTCCGAACATGACGATCCCCCGTGGTCAGTGCGGTGTTGGGCGGCCGCATCGTAGCGGTCGGCCGTTCACCCGTACGCCCCGCCCCTCACCCATACGCCGTGAAGAATCATATTTCACTCACAGTCAGCAGCCGTATGGGACACGACCCTTGGGGTACCAGGGCTCTCGACGTATTCGCTGTGCACCAGTACCGTCACAAACCCCCCGCGCGGCGGCTATCCACTTGGCGCGCGATCCGCATCATGGATGACCATAGGGATACAGAAGCAAGTAGAGACCGCTGTGAGAGGAGGCGTCCATGGGATCGGTGCGCAAGGCGAGTGCCTGGCTGGGCCTCGTTGACGACAACGATGACGAGCGTTACTACGACGACGACGGCTACTCCGAAGGGACCGAGCCCGGGGATGCCTGGGTCACCGACCCACGGGTCAAGGTGGCCTCGGACGTCGCCGAGGAGAAGGGCCGCCGGATCGGCACGGTGACCCCCGACAGCTTCAGGGACGCCCGGGCCATCGGCGAGATGTTCCGTGACGGCGTGCCCGTCATCATGAACCTCACCGCGATGGAGGCCGGTGACGCCAAGCGCGTGGTCGACTTCGCGGCCGGACTGATCTTCGGACTGCGCGGCTCCATCGAGCGTGTGTCCACCCGCGTGTTCCTGCTGACCCCCGCCAACACGGAGATCGTGAACGGCGACCCGGCGCAGCACCGCACGGACGGCTTCTTCAACCAGAGCTGAGGCAGGGCCGCTCGCCGGCCCTGCCCCCGCGCCGCTCTACCGGAAGGCGTCCAGTCCGGTGAGCGCCTTGCCCAGCACCAACTGGTGCATCTCGACGGTGCCCTCGTACGTCAGCACCGACTCGAGGTTCGTCGCGTGCCGCATCACGGGGTATTCGAGGGAGATCCCGTTGGCACCGAGGATCGTCCGTGCCGTACGGCAGATCTCGATGGCCTCGCGTACGTTGTTGAGCTTGCCGAAACTGACCTGCTCGGGACGCAGGCGGCCGGCGTCCATGCGCCGCCCCAGATGGTGGGCGAGCAGGATCCCCTTGTGCAGTTCGACCGCCATGTCGGCGAGTTTGGCCTGGGTGAGCTGGAAGCCCCCGATCGGCCGCCCGAACTGCTCGCGCGTCTTCGCGTAGTCGACGGCGCTCTCGAAACACGACCGCGCCGCGCCCATCGCGCCCCACACGATCCCGTACCGGGCGTGCGAGAGACAGCTCAGCGGCCCCCTGAGCCCGACGACCTCCGGCAGCACCGCGTCGGCGGGCAGTCGTACGTCGTCCAGGACCAGCTCGCTGGTCACGCTGGCCCGCAGCGACCACTTGTGCTTGATCTCGGGGGCCGAGAAACCCGGCGTGTCGGTCGGCACCACGAACCCGCGGATCCCGTCGTCGGTCTGCGCCCACACCACGGCGACCCCGGCGACCGACCCGTTGGTGATCCACATCTTGCGCCCGCCGAGGACCCAGTCCGTGCCGTCCTTCTTGGCGTACGTCCGCATGGAGGCGGGGTCGGAACCGTGGTCCGGCTCGGTCAGCCCGAAGCAGCCGATGACCTCACCGGCGGCCATGCGGGGCAGCCAGGTCTGCTTCTGCTCCTCGCTGCCGAAGCGGTGGATGGCGTACATGGCGAGGGAGCCCTGCACCGAGACGAGGGAGCGGATCCCGGAGTCGGCGGCCTCCAGCTCCAGACAGGCGAGCCCGTACTGCACCGCGGAGGCGCCGGCACAGCCGTAGCCGCTGAGCGACATGCCGAGGGCGCCGATCTCCCCGAGCTCCCGGGCCAGTTCCCTGATCTGCGGCAGCTCGCCCTTCTCATACCAGTCGGCGACGTGGGGCAGGACGCGGTCGGCGGCCCAGCTCCGCACGGTCGCGCGGATCGCCAGGTCCTCCGGCTCCAGCAGGTCGTCGAGGCCGAGGGGGTCGGCGGGGTCGAACGGGGGCATGGCACATCCTCCGGCGGGCGAGCGGCTCGAAACTAGCAGCGCTAATCAAGGGTCCGGGGCCGACGTTACAACGCGGGCCCCCGCACAGCCAGACGCCCAGGCGGACACCCAGCGAGACACCCAGCCGGACGCCGTGGGCCGGGAGCCTCAGGCCGACACCCAGCCGGACGCCGTGGGCCGGGGCGCCCAGCGAGACGCCGTGGGCCGGAACGCCTCAGGCGGCCGGCACCCAGGCGGACGCCGTGAGCTAGGACGCCCAGCGAGACGCCCAGGCAGACGCCGTGGGCCGGGGCGCCTCAGGCCGGCACCCAGCCGGACGCCGTGGCCCGGGACGCCTCAGGCCGACACCCAGCCGGACGCCGTGGCCCAGGACGCCCAGCGAGACGCCGTGGCCCGGGGCGCCTCATGCTGAGACGCGGGACTCCGCGACTTCCCTGGGCGCCGGGAGCTCCACCGCCGCCGGGGCCTCGTCGCACTGCATGGTCCGCGGCAGCCGCAGCGCCATCACCGCGCCCAGCACCAACAACCCCGCACTCACCAGCAAGGTCACGTGCAGACCGTGCACGAAGGAGTCCCGGGCCGCGCGGCGCAGGGCCGCACCCGCGGAGCCGCCGAGCCGTCCGGCCACCTCGTAGGCCTCGCCCAGGGAGTGCCCCGCCGACCGGGACGCCGACTCCGGGACCCCGGGCACGCCCGAGAGGCCGGGCGCGTAGGCCGCGTTCATCACACTGCCGAGCAGGGCGATCCCGATGCCCGCGCCCAGTTGGTACGAGGTCTCGCCGATCGCCGCGGCCCCGCCCGCCTGCTCCGGCGGTGCCTCGCTGAGCATCGACTCGTACGCCCCGAAGAGCGTGGTCTCCAGTCCGAACCCGAGCAGCACGAACCCGAACAGCAGCAGCCCGGTGTTGTCCGAGTCCCCCATCGCGGTCAGCAGCAGCACGGCGACGGCGGTGAGGCAGAACCCGACGCTGACCATCCGGCGCGGACCGAAGCGCCGCAGCAGACGCGCCCCGGCGAGCCCGGCGGCCATCGCGGCGATGGTCAGCGGCAGCAGTCGTAGACCTGTCTCCAGCGGAGAGAGGTCCAGGACCAGCTGGAGATACTGCGCCGCGATCAGTTCGAGGCCGACCAGGGCGAGCATGGCGAGGACGATGCAGCCGACCGAGGTGCTGAACGCCGGGCGCGCGAACATCCGCAGGTCCACCAGGGGATGTGTGAGCCGCCGCTGCCGTCGGACGAACAGGACCAGCAGCGCCGCGCCCAGGATCAGCGGGACGGCGGTGAACGCGTCGAACTCGCCGCCGCCGAGCCGCTTCACGCCGAGCACGAGGGCGAAGAGTCCGGCGGCGGCCGTCAGCGCGCCGACGACGTCCCAGGGGCCGTCGCCGCTGCCCTTGGACTCGGGCAGCAGCAGTCGGCCCACCGGCAGGCTGACCAGCATCAGGGGAATGTTGACGAGGAAGACGGAACCCCACCAGAAGTGTTCGAGCAGGAAGCCGCCGAGCAGCGGCCCGACCGCCGCGCCGACGGCGGCGACCGCGCTCCAGATGCCGATCGCGAGCGCCCGCTCACGCCGGTCCGGGAAGACCTGGCGCAGGATCGAGAGGGTGGCGGGCATGATCATCGCGCCGCCGACGCCGAGCAGGGCCCGCGCGAGGATCAGCACCTCGGCGCTGTCCGCGAGGGCGGCGAGCGCGGAGGCGACGCCGAAGAGGCCGTAGCCGAGAAGGAGGACGCGTCTGCGGCCGACGCGGTCGCCGAGCGTGCCGAAGAGGATCAGCAGCGAGGCGCAGACGAGCGGATAGACGTCGACGATCCAGAGCAGCTCTATCGCGCCGGGCTTGAGGTCCTCGGTGACGGCGGGCACCGCCACGTGCAGCACCGTCGCGTCGAGGGCGACCAGGAGCAGGCTGACGCACAGGACGATCAGGACGACCCAGCGGTTTGCACCGGCCCCGGCCGCCCGACGGCGCAGCGCATCGGCGGCCGTGGTCGTCCCGGACATGTACGTACCTCCCAGATGTTCCCTCGCGTTCGGCGGGCACACGGGGCGGGGACTCCCCATGATCTCGGCCGGAGAGGAGCGGTGGTCTCCGGCCCGCGCAGCGAACGGCGGGTGACACGTCAGCGTACGCGAGTTCGCGCGTACGCCCAGTGGTGGACCTCTCAGACCGGGGACAGAACTCGTGTGGCGTACACCACTCCGCCTGCCTCTTGCCACGACCCGGCGGGCCGGGCGGTTCAGCGCGCGGTCGATAATCGGACCCGTGACCGATCTTGGAACGCGCACCGAACCGGCCCTGCGCCGAGCCGCCCCGGCGCTGCTCGGGTACGCGGCCGTGCGCGCCCTGGGCCTTCTCACGCTGGCCCTGTGGAGCGCGGCGCGCGACAAGAGCGCGTACACCCTGCTGACGGCCCGCTGGGACGCGCTCTGGTACACCCGGGTCGCGGAAGGGGGCTACGGCTACGAGGTGCGCCTCCCCAACGGAGACGTCCACTCGAACCTCGCCTTCTTCCCGCTCCTGCCCTGGCTGGAGCGACTGCTGTCCGCCGTGACCCCGCTGTCCTACGCCGACGCCGGTTTCGCCGTCTCCCTGCTCGCCTCCCTGGCGGCCGCGTGGGGGATCTTCGCGGTGACGGACCACGTGTACGGCCACCGCGCCGGCGTCTGCGCGGTCCTGCTGTGGGCCGTCCTGCCGGTCGGAATCGTCCAGTCGATGGCGTACAGCGAGTCCCTGTTCACAGCACTGGCGGCATGGTCCCTGTACGCCCTCCTGACGGAACGATGGGTCACAGCAGGCCTCCTGGCCTCCCTCGCAGGCCTGACCCGCCCGGTGGGCCTGGCGGTGGTGGCGGCGGTATGGGCGACGGGGGCGGTGGCCTTCCTGCGGGAGCGGCGGGCCCGGGAGGAGACCGACGGCGGTACCGGCCGGCGGGACCACGGCGCTTCGGGGTCCGCCAGGGCCGTAGGAGAGCCGGATGCGCCTGGCAATGACATGACCGCACACGAACCGCACACGCCCGGGGACCAGCCGACCGCGCCCGGACCGGGCAGCCCCGCCGCTGACTCCTTCGTGCGAAACCGAAGCACGGCGGAGACGGCCGGCGCCCGCGCCACCGGACACGCCCCCGGGGCCGGAACGGCGTCGAAGACCGAGCGCGCCGCCGAGGCGAAGGGCGCACTCGACCCGGCACGCGCCCCCGACGCCGACCCCTCACACCTCCCCGACTCCAGCCCCGCACACTCCACCGACACCGGCCACCCCGGCACCCCACCCCCCGCCCTCCACCGTCTCCTCGGCATGGCGCTGGCCCCCCTCGGCACCGCCGCCTACGTCCTCTGGGTCGGTCACCGCACCGGGAAGGGCCCGCTCGGGTATCTCGATGTTCAGGCCGGGTGGCGGAACGGGTTCGACGGGGGGTATGCCTTTGCCCGGTTTGTCGGTGACAAGTTCATGTCGTTCCCCTCGGCGCTCGCCGGAGCGGGGCTGATCGTCGGCGTCGGGCTGATCATCTGGCTGTACGTCATCTGCGTGCGCCAGGGGCAGCCGCTGCCCCTGCTCGTGTACGCCGGGGTCGTCACCGCGCTCGCCCTGTGCGCGTCGAGCTACTTCGGCTCGAAACCGCGCCTGCTGATGCCCGCGTTCCCCCTGCTGCTCCCCCTCGCCCTGACCCTCGCCCGCGCGAGGACCCGCAGGTCAGTCGCGGTCGTGGCCGCGATCGCCACCGCCTCCGCCCTGTACGGCGCGTTCTGGCTCAACGGCTCAGGTCCGCCATGATCGCCCGAGGCGCCCCCATCCGCCTCCATGAGCGTCCGGATAATTCCGCCCCATGATTCGGTGAACGAATTCATAAGGGCCATAAAACCGGAACCCGGAATGATCAAAGGAATTGAAGGACGCGACCACCCCCCTTTGCGGAATCCCTGGAAATAAACCCCCGCCTGAGAGGAATCCCACATCACATCGTCATCACAAAGCCGCTGATTCGACAGGGAACAGAGCTCACTCGCTGTAACGTCGATTGGGTGCGTACCGAACGAAACCCCACCCGTCTGGACCGGGTGTTCGCCAGACTGGACCGTGAGCCGGAACGGCCGGCCCACCTCAGCGTGCCCAGAGCGAGCCGCCACCGGACCGTTCTGGTGATCGCCGCCCTGGCGTTCTACCTGGCGATCGTGTGGCTGGTGGTGACCACCTCGTGGCTGGTCCGCCTCGACTGGCAGGTCATGTTCTTCCGGCCGTACCAGCAGTGGGCGTCCATCCACTGGTTCGTCGACTACTACGTGGTCCTGGGCCAGCGCGGCCCGACCGCCGTGATGGTCGCGGCCTGGCTCGGCTGGCGTTCCTGGCGGCAGCACACCCTGCGCCCGCTGCTGACGCTGGGCACCTCGCTGCTGCTGCTGAACGTCACGGTCGGCGCCGCCAAGTACGGCATGGGACGGCTCGGACCGCACTACGCGACCGTCATCGGCTCGAACGAGATGGGCCTGGGCGGCGATATATTTCCCAGCGGCCACACCGCCAACGCCGTGGTGACCTGGGGAATCCTGGCATATCTGGCCTCCACCCCGAGGGCCCGCCGCTGGCTGTCCGCGATCTCCGCGGTGACCTCGCTGGGCGTCGGCATGGCCACCGTCTACCTCGGCACGCACTGGCTGAGCGACGTCCTGCTGGGCTGGGTCGCCGGGCTGCTGATCCTGCTGGCGCTGCCCTGGTTCGAGCCGTGGATCGCCCGCACCGAGGTCTACGCCTTCGACCTGCGCGACCGCTGGCGGGCCCGCGGCGGCGCCAAGGTCCCGGCCCCGGTCACCCCGGTCACGGCCCCCGCGCCCGCCCGGCTCAAGCCGCTCACCGCCCCGCAGAACGAGACGGCGGCCCGCGAGGCCGCCGTACCGCCGCGTGGCCCCAGGTCACCGGTCCACCTGGCGCCGGGTCCGCACACCAGCCGCTCGGAGCGCACCCCGGTCACCCCGGTCGGCAGCCGCCGCCCACCGCAGTCCGACCGTCTCGTACGCGGCACCCCGTCTCCGGCCACCCGACCGGCGACGGGCGGCTGACCCCTCCCCTGCACACCCGCGGGACCGGTACGCACCACCACCCCGCAGGCACCCAGCACCACTCCACAGGCACGCGGCGGCCCCTGACAGGCACCCGGCACCACTCCGCAGGCCGCGACAGCGCACGGCAGGCACCTGGCGCCACTCCGCAGGCCGCGACAGCGCCCGGCAGGCACCCGGCGCCACTCCGCAGGCCGCGACAGCGCACGGCAGCCACCCGGCACCACACCGCAGGCCGCGACAGCGCCCGGCAGCCACCCCGCACCACTGCCCAGCCACCCGGCAGCAC